>JANOZA010000819.1:0-15864 GCA_031429155.1 Verrucomicrobiota bacterium
AGCCCAGTCGCCGCCACCAGGGACGCCGGTGAAGCGGATGTGCGAATCGGTCGTGCCCTCGGCAAGGATGCGTCCGGTGCCGGTGGTTTGAATCGTAGCGCCGGTGGCGGCATAGACCGTGGTGCCCGGCTCGATGGTGAGCGTCACTCCGGCGGGCACGAAGAGATTGGCCGTTACCTGATAAGGGCCGCCTGCGGAGGTCCAGGTTTCGCTGGCGGCGAGGGTGCCGCTCTTGGTCGCAGTGCTGCCATCGTCGTACCACAGGTCGAGTGCCTGGCTGGAAACGACCGCATCATTCGGGCCGAGGGCTTCGACAGTGAGGCGGTTGATGCCGGGCACGAGGACGACGGCGGTGCCGGCGGACCATGGAGCGGGGCCATTGGCACCTTCACCGCCGCCAATGCTTTGGAAATTGTCCGGGCTAATCGTGACGCCGCCGATGCGCACTTTCCGCACGCGGCTGGAGTCCACGGTCCCGCTTAGCTGGGAATCATTGGCGATGAGCGTCTGCGGATAGCCGTTCACCGCTGGCAGACCGGTGGTGACAGTGAGGGCCGCAGGCGGCGTGCCGGCGGCGCTGTAGCTGAGCACGGTTTGCAGAATGTGATTCCGGCGTGCGGAGTTGAAGGACTTGATGGCATCGCGCTTGGCGACGGGCACGCCGTAGGAGGCGTCGGGGCCGGTCCAGTCGCCGAGGATGCTGTCCACCTGCGCGTTAAATGTGGCGGGGAGGAAAGTGGTGTTCAGCAGGTTCACCAGATGAGCTTTGAAGCGCTGATTGTTCACCGGATTGGAGAACAGAGGCTGGAGCGCGGGGGTGGTCTCAGCGCTGCTGAAGGCACCATTCACCTGATAGATCGTGGCCGTGGGGGCAGTGGGGTCGAAGCTGCTGGTGTTGCCGCCGTCACCCCACACGGTATCGAAGTCGTGCGCGAGTGGAATGAAGCGCGGATCGAGCACGCCGCGGTAGATGGCATAGTCATCGGCGGCACCGTTGGAAATGTTGGTCTCGTTGTGATTGACGATGGTCTGGAATGCCTGCCAGCGCAGCCAGTAGTCCACATTCATGACAGACTCCATTTGCGCAACGGTGGGCGTGCCAACGTCGAAGGTCTTCATCAGATTATGAATGTCGTTCCAGTCATTGAGGTCTTCGTTGTTCTGCTTGGTCCAGCCGTCTCCGGCGTACCCGGCAGGGTTCGGCGGGCCGGCCGGAGCCAACTCGTGCATGGTCCAGTCTGAATTCGATCCGCGCACTTTCTTATAGAGGTTGCCGCCGTCGTCGGTGGGGCGGACGTCATTCAGATACTCGCCGCCGGTGGGCAGCAGGTGGATGTAATAGCCGCCGCTGTACGTGGAGTTGGCGAGGGCACGGTTGGTGGCATTCAGACGCACCTGCACCGGCCATGAACGTTCGTGAATGAGGCCGGCGCACTCCATCATCTTGCTGGCAAGTTCGCCGAGGTGCGGATGCCAGACGTTGAGATTGGCTTCGGTTTCGCCCCGCCAGGTGTCGTCTTTGGGAATGTTGAGGCGCCAGTTGTTGATGGGATTGCTGCGCGACCCCGCGCCGCGCACACGCAGGCCGCAGCGGTAGCGGACGTCGGTGTCGGCCCCCTGCCGTGCGATGAATGTCACGTTGAGTTGCGCATCACTCTGGCGGTTCCAGCCCCCGAGGTAGAGCGCCACATCCGAAGCGGTGCCGATGAGCCGGTAGATGGGGTAATGATTCGCCCATGCCTCCTCATCCACCTGGTAGAAAGCATTGCATGCCTGAATGAGTGAGGTCTGCGCCAGGTTGAGCCCCGGTGCGGGCCAGGAGCGGGTCTTGTTACCGGCATCCGTCGCGGAGACGTAGAATTCGACGACTGCTCCGTTGGCCTGCGGAGGGACGACTGCGCCGAACTCACCGTCATTCGCGACTCCGTCTCCGTGCAGACCGTCGTCGAACATGGCTGCCTGAGTGAAGGCTCCGGGCGAGGCGACGCTGATGCGCCAGAACAGTGAGACTGCCGGCGGCGTGAGGGATTCATCTTTCACATCCACGGTCACGGTGACTGGGTCGGTGCTGCGCGGAATTTGCGGACGGTGATCCAGGCCGGACATCAGCGGCGCCATGTCTGCGGCGGCGACACTGTTGGCATTGCCGGGAGTTGGATTTGCCGTGCTCCAGGTCCAGTTCTGACCGTTCTGATTTGTCAGAGCCGGATTGATGAGTTCCAGGGAACTGCCGCCGGCATCGCTGCGGGAATACCATTCCCAACCAGTCTGTCCCGCGGGGTTTGCCTGGTAGCGGAGTGCCCAGTCGCCTTCGTGGGCGTAGGTGACTTCATCCACCGTCTCGCCGGCGGCGGTCTTAAGGCGGATGGCCTCGCCGCTGTTACTGAGTTCGCCTGTCCAGGGACCGCGCAGCAGCGGCACGCCGGCGAACGTGGCAGTGAACTGCGCGGGATTGGCAGCCACCACGAGGTAGCCGTTGCCGGCGATGACCGTGCCGGCGGGTATTGTGTAGTTCACACCTGAGGTGAACTGCCAGCCGCTCACGTCCACAGCGCCGGGGTTGCCGTTTCGGATTTCGATGAATTCATCACCGGCGCTGAGGGACAGGGGGTGGTAGTGAATTTCGTTGATGACGAACTTCGCCAGGTCAATCCCCACACTGAGGTTTACCGTGACGGCGGCGGAGGTCAGCGTGCCGTCGCTGGCGCGGTAGGTGAAGGAGTCGAGGCCGGCAAAACCTGCATTAGGCGTGTAGAGGAAAGACCCGTCGGGATTAAGGGTCAGACTTCCACTGGCCGGTGCGGTGTTAATCACGGCAGTGAGTGGCTGCATGTCCACGTCGTTGTCATTTCCCAGGACGCCGGTGACGGCCGGCACTGAGAGGGGCGCATCCTGCGGCGTGGCGTAACTGTCGGCTGCAGCCACGGGCGGGTCGTTCACTGCGGCGATGTTGAGGGTGACCGTGGCGGCAGCGGCGGAATCACGCGCTCCGTCGAAGGCTTTGTAGGTGAACGAATCGCTGCCGTTGTAGTTGAGTGCCGGGGTGTAGATGAAGCCGCCGTTCGACGAGAGGGAGAGGGCCCCGTGGGTGGTGGTGGAGACAATTTGTGCAGTGAGCGGATCGTTTTCCGGGTCGGTGTCGTTGGCCAGAATGCCGGGCGCGCTGATGGTAAGCTGCGTGTCCTCCGTGGCTGCATAGGTATTGCCGCTGGCAACCGGCCGGCCATTGATCTTGATCGTGACAGTGGCGGTGTTGGAGTTCGCCGTGCCGTCGTTCGCCTGATAGGTGAACGTGACATTGCCGGTGAATCCTGCGGCTGGCGCGTAGTTGATGGAGCCGTTCGTTCCGAGTGAAAGCGTGCCCTGTGAGGGCGGTGAAACGACGGCAGCCGTGAGAGTGGCGCCGGAGTCGGCATCGGTGTCATTCCCCAGCACGCCAGGCGCGGACACGACGAGCGTAATGCCGGGATCCGTGGAGTAGAGGTCGTTCGCGGCCACAGGGAGGTCGTTCACATTGACCACGTTGATGGTGACGGTGGCCGGCGCAGACGGGCCGCCGGCGTCGTTGGCTGTGTAGGAAAAAGTGACGGGGCCAGCGAAGTTGAGCGCCGGTGTGTAGGCGAAAGAGCCATCGCTGTTGAGCGTGAGGCTGCCGCTGGCCGGGCCGCTGGCGAGGACCGCAGTTCTCGGATCGCCGTCGGCGTCGGTGTCGTTGGCGATAACGCCGCTCGCGGCATTCACATTCAACGTCGTGTCCTCCGTGGCGGCATAGGTATCGGCATTCGCGACGGGGCGAACATTGGGGCCGGGGAGGACGGCCAGATTCACCGTGGCCGTATTCGAAAGGAGAACGCCGTCCGTGCAGCGGTAGGTGAATGAATCGGCCCCGATGTAGCCCACTGCCGGTGTGTAGGTGAAGGTGCCGTTCGCATTCAGCGTCAGTGTTCCGTGCGCAGGATTTGTATTGGTCGAAACCGTGAGTGTCGTGCCCGCATCGGCATCGGTGTCATTCGCCAGGAGGCCCGCGGGCCCGCTACGGGTAGCGCGGAGGCGGAGATTGAAGCTGATGTCGGAACTCGTGGCCGCTGTCTGGTGTACCTCTGCTGCGATGTAGTTGAAACCTTCGTCCAGCAGGGAGGGGCTCAGACTCTGCGTGGCGGTGGCGTTGTTGGTTCCGATTGTCGCGGTGTAGAAATTGTAGGCCGGGTCGGTGCCGGCGGCTGACATCGTAATGGTACGAAAAGCTTCGTTTCCTCGCATGTAAATCACCGCGCCGTCATCAAAGACGAGCGAGAGTTCCAGCGCCGTGATTTCCCACAACCGGCTCACGGAGTATTGCCGGCGAAAGTAGGTCGTCGCGAAGCGGTCACTGGCGGGCGTGGTGTAGCCGGGCACAGGGTTGTCCTCCACAATGGTCACTTCATCCGTGTTGCCATAGCCGAGTTCTGCGCCCCCGGACTTCCAGGCGCTGTCGTCGAAGTTCGTCGCCCGCCAGAGCGTTCCCTGATTGCTCCCGTCGTCCAGGTAGCGCCAAATGCTGGGGACGACGGTGGAACCGAAAGGAATCAGGTCTTCTGTCGTCGTTTCTGCAACAAGCGCAGTGATGGCGAGTGGGGAGTTGACCGCCGTGGTGTAGCTGTCGTTGACGGCCACCGGTGCGCTGCCCACGAGCACGACATTGATGTTCACAGTGACGTCCGCCGAATTCGCCACGCCGTCCGAGGTACGATAAATAAAACTCGCAGCGCCCGTGAAAGCCGGTGCCGGGACGAAGGTGAACGAGCCGGCCGAGGCGAGGGTAAGCGCACCCTGGCTGACGAGCGGCGCCGCGACGAGCACCGCGCTGAGCTGTGCGGGCGTGTTGTCTATGTCGCTATCGTTCGCCAGCAAGCCTGTGAGCACGGGAACGGTAAGCGTTTGCTGCTGGTCGGTGGAATACGAGTCCGCCACCGCGACGGGCGGATCGTTCACGGGATTGACCGTGATCGTGACCGTTCCCGTGTTGGACATTCCCATCCCGGCATCAAGTGCCTTATAGGTGAAGGAGTCGGTGCCAAAGAAGTTGCCGAGGGGAGCATAACTGAAATTTCCGTCGCTTAGAAGACTCAGCGTGCCGTGCGTGGTGGTGGAAACCAACTGCGCCGTCACTGCGCCGCCGGTATCGTTGGCCAGCACGCTGTTGCCGGTGCCGAAGAAAGAGACGCTGAGATTGTCAAAATGGACCTGGCAGTTCTCGGTCGTGTCGGTCGGGCGGTTGGTGAAGGCGCCAAGAATGATCGTGTGGCTGCCGGCGCTGAGTGCCGGGATATCCACCGTGAAGGGCACCCATGAACTCGGCACTTCGGACACCGCAATCTGCCCGAAAGTTTCGATCAGGCTCACGCCCCGGGCATTGCTCACCGGGCCGTAGCGAACCCCGTCCACGGAGAGCACCGCCTGGCCGTATTCCGTATCTTCAAATCCTCCGAGCATCCGCAGCCGGGCGTCGAGCTGCACCCGAAGGGTTCCGGCATTCGCCATTGTCAGCGTGCGCGACCAGCCGCCGGAGAGGTTCTGGCTGGGCGACACCGGGCGCTGAAGCGAGACGCTGAGCGAATTACCCGGATTCCCCAATGTGGTCAGCACCGAGCCGGATGCGAATTCATCCGCGGCTATGGTGCCAAAGGTGTTGTCGGCATAGGTGAATCCCGCCGAGCCCAGCCCGAGCGCCTCCATCTGCAGATCAAGGCCGGCATCCCCGCTCACATAGTTGCTGCTGTTCCCGTAGCTCTGGTGCACTTCCACCGCGAGCACATTTATCCCCGCCACCAGTTTTCCGGTCAAATCCACATCCTGCGTGAACTGAACGGTCTCCACACCGTTCTGTTTAGTCACCGTGTTTGTGGTCAGGGCTCCCGCCGGCTGATAGTCCGCCGGACTCATCAGCACGCGATGCACTTCCTGGCCGTTGATATAAACGATCGCCCCGTCATCGAACACATACCGCAGCCGCCAGTTCGCATGTGCTGCCTCCGTCGCCGTGAGCGTGAATGTCTTCCGGAAAAGGTAAGTGCTCACCGTATAGGGAGCACCCGCCACAGAGACCCCCTCCAGCACCCCGTTCACGGTGATGCTGTTTGTGGTGAAATAATCCAGGACTCCGCCGGCGATGGGCATTGCCGAGGTCTTCCACGGTCCCACGGTGGAAGTGGCCACATCAAAGCCCGCGCTCCTCCAGTCCCTGGCCCCACCGTCCGTCGGATACGTATCCGGCGTCTGCCCGGCCTGGTTGTTTTTGATCTTATCGAGGTATTGCCAGACCCCTGTGTGCGGCAGCGGGCTTTCGAAGCCGGAACTCAGGATCGCCGCCCCGCCGGTGCTCAGCAACGTATCCTCATTGACGGAGTAGCCGTCATTCACGGCCACCGGCACGGCGAAAATCAGGGAAGGGACGAGGAAAGCAGCAACAAGTGCAGCCGGCCGGCAAATGCGGGGCAGTAGGGTCATGGTCGGAGTTGGTCTAAACTGGAACGGTCGTATCGGGTGACATTCTCGCCATCAGCCGTGAAAGGCAGATGATTGGCGAATTCGGCACCACGTCCGGGTTCGCATTGTCGTGACCACTCCGCTTATTGCAACGAGTCGAGCCAATAAAATCGCACCGTCAATTTCCCTATGCGCTACTTGCCTCACTGGAGCTCGTGAACCACGACGGGCTGCAGGCCATCCGCCTCAGACAGGGCGTCCGCCGGAGTTGATTCAGGCTGTCTGCCGGGCTGCAGGATTTAGAGCACGGCGGCGATATTCCGTAGGGCTCTCTCCGACGGGGACTGAGACCAGATCGGCGATAGGTGGGGAAATCGTCCCCGACCCGGACGGCGCGGGGCGGAACCGGAGGCCCCGTGCAGCGGGAGGCACTCCGGTCCGCCTTTATCTTCCGCGCAACCATGCAGAAGAATCAGAAGTCAATCTGCGCCGAGACATAGCCGAAATCGGCATCATCACTCGCGCCCGTGGCGTTCAGGTAGTCACCGGCAAAGAAGTGGCTGTAGCCGGCCTGAAGCGTGAGATTCTTACTATGCTTGTAGATAAACGTCAGGTCCACTTCGGAGCCGGCATAGCTGTCTGCCATGCTATTGATGGGACGCACCAGAGTGGTGCCATTGGCGCGATACCAGCCATCGCTGGTGTCGGCGATCCAGAACATGTGGTAATCAAGTTGCGCCTTGAGTTTCTTCGACGGCGTGGCGCTCAGGCTGACAGCGGCGTTGTGGATGTTCTGCCAGGCAAACACGTCCATGTAACCGTAGAATTTGTGGTTCGTGGGGAAGAGATTCTGGAAGGTTTCCACATCCCCATCGGTTGGATTGCTGTCGCCGGTGGCGTAGTTGTACTCGATGCCGAGACGCGGCTTCCACGAATAGGCAGCGAACGTGTAGCCGACACCCCAGTGGCCGGCGAAGGCCTCCAGGTCCTTGCCTTTTGCATCCCCCGTCTGGTAAGCCATCTCCGTATCATAGTCCCAGCCGCTGAACCCGCCGGGCGTGCTTTTCATGCGGGTACCCAGAGTCACGAAGCTCGTTTCTCCCAAGGTGTAATCTTCATCCAAATGGAACAGATAAACATCCGTCGTCTGTTTCCCGAGAGCTGTGGTGCTGAAATAGACCCCGCTGAACATCTGATCACGCGTGGCCTCGTCATCGAGCCAATCGGATTCATTGAACTCTTCATCCACGAATTTCACGATACTCGAAGTGAAGGCTTCCACCCACCACTTCTCAGAGGCATAGCGCAGTTTCACCGCATCGAAAGTCCGGCCCTGATTAGCCCACTCCAGCGGGCCTACGAGCCGCTCGTCTCCGTAGAGCATCATTTGCCGGCCGATCTTCGCACTGGCTCCCTTTTTAGCGTCCCCGAGTTCCATGAATCCCTGACGCAGGTCGAACCAGTCATCGCCTTCTGCCCCCATGAGTCCGATGATGTCCGGCCGGTCTGAATCCCATTCGCGGGTATCCTGCCCCTGGACGTAGATCGAGAAGAACGGAGCCGGCGAAAGTTTCATACCGAGACGAACCCGGTTCAGTAACCAGGTGTCGTCGGTGAGCGAATCCACGTCGTCATTGAAGTCAAAGTTGTTCTCGCGGCTCTCGATGCGGAATTTCTCCTGTATGTCGAAGATGAGCTTGCCGCCGTAGAATGAGAGCGGGTTGGGCGGGGTCGGCGGAGGAAGCGGCGCCTTGTCAGGCGTACCGGCGAAGGCAGGCACAGCGCTGAGACCAATTGCGGCTATAACGTGGGGACGGAGGTGGAACATGGCTTGGTGTATGGTGTTTTGTTGTTTTGCTGCACAGGATTCAGAACGCGGCGGGCGTGAGCGCCCCGTGGATGGTCAACTCCGCAGCGAGGCCTGGGGAGGGGGTGAAATCAGGCTCGCGGCTCGGGCGGATGTGACTCCGCTCGTTGAGGAAAGTGAGCAGGTGATGCCGCAGTTCGCGGCTCTCTGGATCATGAATCATGGCTTCCCGGTCCCGCGGCCGGGCCAGTGGAATCCGAAGGATGTCGCCGATCTCCGCTTCCGGACCATCAGTCATCATCACGACGCGGTCTGACAGGAAGACTGCCTCATCCACATCGTGCGTCACCATGAGGGTCGTGATTTGGAAACGGCTCCAGAGATCCAGCAGCACCTGCTGCAGTTCGCCACGCGTCAGGGAGTCGAGCATTCCAAAAGGTTCATCGAGCAGCAGCATCCTTGGCTGGAGAGCGAAGGCGCGTGCGATGCCGACGCGCTGCTTCATGCCCTGGGACAACTCCGCCGGATACTTGTGCATGGCGTCGCCGAGGCCGACAATGGACAGATAGTATTCCGCGAGCTGGCGGCGCTCGGCTTTGCTGGCAGTGAAATAGACTTGATCCACGCCGAGCATCACGTTCCCCAGCGCTGTCATCCACGGCAGCAGTGAGGGCGACTGGAACACAACGCCGCGGTCCGGGCCGGCTTCCGCAGTCTCCCGTCCGGCAAGGATCATGCCTCCGCTGGTGGCCTCGCTGAGGCCGGCGACGATGGCGAGTACGGTGCTCTTTCCGCAGCCGCTGTGGCCGATGAGAGAACAAAATTCGCCTTTCGTCAGCCGCAGGCTGAATTCTTTGACGATAACGCTCTCGCCGCCGCCGGGCGCGGCAAAGGCCTTGCTGAGACGGTGCAGTTCAAGAGTTGGCGGAATGTGGACACTCATGAGGCGACGGAGACTTCTTCGATGTTGAGATCCGAACGGCGCCGTGGTCCGCGGCGGTTGAAAAAGCGCAGCGTGTCGCGGGTCATCAGGTCTTCAGGCAACAAATCGGGTGCCGTGACTTTCTTCGTAACCGCCGGGGCGGCTGCTTTCTTAGCGGCGACAAGCTGGCCGATGATGTCGGCGCGCAAGCCGGCGTAGAGCGGGTGATCGTGCAGTTCGCCGCGGTCGCGCGGTCGCTCGATGCCTACTGGAATCTCGCGACCGAGAGTGGCTCCGCCATTTGGCGAGGGCAGCAGCGGAATGACGCGGTCAGCCATCAGGATGGCCTCGTCAGGGTCGTTGGTGATCCAGATAACGGTGGTGCGGTTGCGCAGCCAGATGTCACTGATTTCATCCTGCAAGGTGGCGCGCGTCAGGGCATCGAGCGCACTGAGCGGCTCATCGAGCAGCAGCACGCGCGGCTGCATGGCCAGCGCCCGCGCGACCGCCACGCGCTGCCTCATGCCGCCGGAGAGTTCCTTCGGCCGTTTGTTTCCGGCATGACCAAGTTTGACCATGTTCACATACTTCGAAGTGTGATCCGCCCGCTGCTCCCGGCTCCATGCGGGAAAGACTTCATCCACTGCGAGGCGGATGTTTTCATTTACCGAGAGCCACGGCAGCAGTGAGTAGTTTTGGAAGATCACCCCTCGATCATGGCCAGTGCCGGTGATCGGCTTGTCTCCCATCTGCACGGTGCCGCTGTCAGCTTTCAACATACCGGCGATCATGGAGATGAGCGTCGTCTTTCCAGTGCCGGAATAGCCAATGATGGAAACGAAGTCGCCTTCATTTACAGTCAGACTGATGTCGCGGAGCACTGGTGTGTGCTTGCGGCCATGGCCGTAGCCTTTGGCCACGGTATTGAGTTCAATAAGAGACATGAGTGGTTGCTGAATGAATTCTCAGGCGGTGCGGAGCCGGTTCTCCACCGCGCTCATCCCGCGGTCTATGATGAGGCCAACCAACCCGATGATGAGGATCGAAAGAATGATGTGAGAGTAGAGTCCCGCATTGTACTGCTGGTAGAGAAACCCGCCGATCCCAGGGCGGCCGGTGAGCATTTCCACGGCGACGATAACGAGCCAGGCCATTCCGAGTGAGAGCCGGAAGCCCGTGAACATATTCGGCAGTGAGGCAGGGATCAGCACTTTGGTCAACGTCTTGAGCTTCGAGAGCTTGAGCACTTTGGCCACGTTGCGGTAGTCCTGCGGCACGGCGCGCACACCGACTGCGGTGTTGATAACCGTGGGCCACATGGCGCAAATGGCGATAGTGAAAAGCATCGCCGCATCTGTGACGCCAAAGGCCACCTTGCCATCGCCGCCCGTAATTTTCACCCCGCTGAAGAGCACCAGCCCGAGAGGAAACCACGCCAGAGGCGAAACCGGGCGCAGCACCTGGACGATGGGATCAACCATCTGGGAGAAGCGTTTGGAGAGGCCGAGCAGAAATCCGAGGGGGGTTCCCACAGCGAGCGCGATGAGATAACCTTTCCCCACGAGCACCAGCGACAGCAGGGTGAATGCCAGCACTCCCTGATCGAGTTCACCGCGCTTCTCCATGGGCTTCATCACGTAGGGCTTGCTCGCTTCCCAGGTCTCAGCCGGCGAAGGAAGGTCCGGCGAAATTCCAGCGCGCTTCGTCACCGTTACAGCATCGCCGAAGTCGTCCACCGAGTGCGTCACCGTGGATTTTCCCGCGACGATAGACCACAGAACCAGGATCGCAGCGATTCCCAGCAGCGGGAGCACGACTCCGTCCCAGCGAATATTGCGTAGATACTTCATGAGTGAGCGGGGTTAGCCTTTGATGCTATTCACAGCGAAGGACGCCGCGTAGGCCTCCATGTCGCCTTTGGGATCGAAGGCTTTGCCATCGAAGAACTTCTCCGGCGTCTCGCTGAGGCCGCCGTGTTTGTAGCGTATCTCTTTCATGGCTTCCTCGTAAATGTCAGGGCGCATCACCTGTTTGGCGACGCCCTCGTAGTCCGGCGCGCCTTCCGTGAAGCCCCAGCGGCGAAGCTGTGTCAGCCACCAAGTGGCGAACTTCGGCTGCGGATAATTACAGTTCCGGTCGCTGAAGGTCATGTAGTCAGGATCCTTGAGCTTCCTTCCGTCACCAAAGAGGTACTTCCCCTGAAGGCGCCCGAGGATCGTCTCCGGCGGGCAATTGATATAACTCGGCCCGCCGACGATGGTGGCGGCAGCCGCGCGGTTTTCCATCTTGTCCAGCCAGACGCTGGCTTCGTGCAGTGCCTTGAGTACCGCTTTCACAGTCTTTGGATTCTTGTCGGCAAACTCAGCGGTGAAGGCACAGACTTTCTCCGGATGATCCTTCCAGATCGCCTGCGTGGTCGTCGCGGTGAAGCCGATTCCCTCCGCGATGGCCCTGGCATTCCACGGCTCACCGACGCAATAGCCATCCATCTTGTCCACCTTCATATTGGCCACCATCTGTGGAGGCGGAATGGTGATAAGATTGATGTCCCCGCCACCTCCCGCGGCATCGCCCGGATGAATGCCGCCCGCCGCGAGCCAATATCGAAGCCACATGGCGTGCGTGCCAGGCGGGAACGTCATCGCAAACGTCATCGGTGTTCCGCTCGCCTTCGCGGCATCCACCAGCGGCTTCAGCGCCTTCGGGTCGGCAGCCACTTTTCCGGCGAGTGACTTTTTCAAAGTGATCGCCTGTCCGTTTCGGTTGAGAAGATAAGGCACGACCATCGGCTTCTTCGGTGCTCCGCCGAGGCCCATGGTGCTGGCGATGGGCATGCCGAGCAGCATGTGAGTTGCCTGAATGTCCCCCGTGGCGAGCGAGTCGCGGATGGCGGCCCAACTCGCGCCTTTGGCCACGGTGGAGTTGATGCCGTGCTTCTTAAAGAGCCCCTGTTCGTGAGCGACGACAATGGAGGAGCAATCCGTCAGGGCGATGATACCAATCTTCAAATCCGCCGTCTCCGGGGAGTCGTCAGCATAGGCGGTGCCCAGCCAGCCCCTGGGCAGACCGGCCAGCAGCGCGGCGGTGGCGGTGGTGGATTTAAGGAAACGGCGGCGGGTGGATGTTGATAGTGTGGACATGCTTCAACATTCAGCAGCGACCGTGCCAGTCATCTGGCACCCGCCGCGGATTGCGGAACATCATTTTCATGGAATGCATGAACAGCCGTCAGATTGTGAGCGCCATTTTCATGCGGTCCATGAATGAGATCATATCACTCCCGCGCCCCGCGCAGCGTGGCTGGCATCACTTTTACCTGGCCGCACGCGCCGCCACGGGATCCGCAGCATTGCCCACAGTAGCGTCAGGCAGAACAGACAAAGAGTCATCCGCGCTGGCGCATGGAATCGCCGGAAGGCTCAAGCCTGGCAGTGCTAGTCAAGCGCGGCCTCCCGTTCACCACACGCCAGCGAGCTTGAGCAGCAGCAGGAGGATCACTCCCAGCAGGAGGAAGAATCCGGTCTTATAAAACAGAAGCGGATTCGTCTGGAGCAGCGGAGCGCCGGGTACGCGCCAGGGAGCCACCTTGTCAGGGTTGGTCAAGTCGTAGGCGAGTTCGGAGTAGTGCTGGCAGCGGCGGTCCGGCTCAACTGCGCAGGCGCGGAGGATCACCGAGTCCAGCCAGGGCGGGACATTGGGGTTGAAGGCGGAGGGCGGCTTCGCGGAGGTGAAGTGGGGCGTTTGAAAACGCTCAATCTCGCCGAACGGCAGCCGCCCGGTGAGGGCTTCGTATAGAGTGACTCCCATGGCGAAGAGTTCTGTGCGTTCACTGACCGGCGCGCCGGTGAACCGTTCCGGGGCGAGGTAGCTGGCGGTGCCGGCACGGCTGGCGGTGGAGAAAACAGGAACGGTATTGCCCAGGTCCACGAGCTTAAAGCGCAGCCGGTCGTAGTTGATGTCAGCAAGGATGTTCTCCGGCTTGATGTCGCCGTGGACGAGATCGAAGCGCAGCAGGTGCTGCGCGGAGGCGGCGAGGAACTTGCCGAGTTCTACCACTTCATCCACGGCCAGGCGGCGCGAGCGGAGGAGCGACTTCAACCCGGGAGCCTCTATGAACTCCATCGCGTAATAACGTGCGGTCGCTCCCTCCGGCTCCCACGCACGGACAAACCAGTCCGCCTCAATACGGGTCGCGTTCCAGACTTCGCGGATGAAGGCGTGGAGCAGTGCCTCATCCCGCGCGGCGTCGGACGGCGGGAATTTCAGGACGGCACGCTGTGCGTCTTTTTCCGCCAGCCAGCAGGCATCGGAGGCACCGAGAGAGCGCAGCAGTGTCCAGCCGTCCAGGGAGAGGCCTTTACGCAGTTCTGTCAGGACGGGGAGCGGTGCATCGCGGCGGCCCGGCAGACGGCTGACATGTTTTACTTCGATGATGATCGCCGACATGTCGTCGAGCGTGGCAGCGGTGGCCTGCTCGCGCGCGGCGGCCACCAGGCTGCGCGCGGCGGCCTGACGTTGCAGGGCGGCAGTGATTTCCTGCGGCGTCAGGTTTTTCCACACGCCGTCGCTGGCAAGCACGATGACATCGCCGTCGGCGAGGGGAATGTGGAAGCGGTGCAGTTCCGGGTCATCCGCGATTCCAAGACCGGAGAGCAGACAGTTGTCGTCGTTGGGATCGGTGTGGTCTTCACTGAGTTGCTGCAAAGCGCCTGAACGGTAGAGCCACACGCGCGAGTCACCGGCATTGAGGCCATGCAGCGTATCGCCTTCAATGACGGCGACAGCCAGCGTGCTGACCATCTCGCGCCGGCCGAAGCGCGCCTCCGATTCGCCGCAGAAGGTGCGATTGAGCAGCAGCACGATTTCTGTCAGGGCACGCTCCGGCGTCCATGCGGCGGGGCGGCTGGCGTAGTGACCGGCCAGCATCTCCACCGCGCGCTGCGCGGCCTCGCGGGCGGCCATGCCGGTGCCGGCACCGTCGGCCAGCACGGCGATCACCGAGTCCTGCTGCTGCTGCACGGCGCAGGCGTCGGAGGACTGGCCCTCCGGCAGCCGTGCCGTGACGTGAGTGGTGAAATGCACGGTCATGCCGCGCCCATGATGGGCGTTGCCGGGCGTGCTGTCATCTGCGGCGTGCGCTTTCAAATGCGCGCCTCGGCCACTGCGCCCCAGGTGGTGCGCCAGCGTGTTTTCACAAAGACCAGCCCGATGAGCGCCGCGAAGCACAGCAGTCCGAACGCCGCGAAGCCGAGGCTGCACGAACCGGTGGCCTGTTTGGCCAGCCCCAGCGAACTGGCAAGATAGAAACCGCCGAGTCCACCCCCGCATCCGACCAGACCGGTCATCACGCCGATGTCACGTCCGAACCGCTGCGGCAGCAGTTGGAAGACAGAGCCGTTACACATTCCCAGCGCTGTAGAGGTGAGGGTGAAAAGGATAACGCAGGGCCAGAACTGATGCGTCACTGAGGCGATGAGCATGAGCAGCCCGGCGATGCTGAAAAGCGTGAGCAGCGCGCGGATGCCGCCGATGCGGTCGGCGATGGCGCCACCGATGGGCCGGGCGATGGCGCCGAGAAAGATGCAGAGCGCGGCGAAGTCCCCGGCTTTCACCGCAGGCAGTCCGAACTCGGCTTTGAAGAACAGCGCGTAGTAACTAGCCAGCCCGACGAAGCCGCCAAAGCTGATAGTGTAATAAAAGCAGAACCAGTGCGCATCCTTCTCCTTCAGCAGCCTCCAGTAGTCAGAGAGCTTCTTCCGTTTCACTTCGCCCGGTGCGTCCTTTGACCAAATAACATAAGCCGCAAACGTGAGCACTGCGGGGATGAGCGCGAAGCCGAAGACACTTTGCCAGCCATAGACGGCGGCGAGGCGCGGCGCGATGAGACTGTCGAGCACCACGCCGACATTCCCCGCGCCGGCCAGTCCGAGCACCACGCCCTGCATCCGCGGCGGATACCAGCGCCCGGCCTGCGGCAGGGCCACGGCAAAACTCGCGCCGGCCACGCCGAGGATCAGCCCGAGCACCAGCGCCGAGCCGAAGGTGGACAACCCGATGAGCCAGCCGCCGGCGAGTCCAGCCATGACGATGAGCTGCGCCAGTATGCCTGTGTTCTTCCCGCCGATGCGATCCACGAGCAGGCCGAGCACCAGCCGCAGGATCGCGCCGGACAGTATCGGCACCGCCACCATCATCCCGCGCTGCGCGTCATTGAGCTGCAGCGTCTCGCCGATCTGCACGCCCAGCGCGCCGAGCAGCGTCCAGACCATGAAGCTGAAGTCGAAGTAAAGAAAGGCAGTGAGGAGCGTGGGCCAGTGGCCCGAGGTTTTTAGGTCGCGTAATTTCATAGCGGAGATGAAAAGTCTTTAGCCTGCCGCGTGCCAACAGTTGCCGCAGAGCCGGGTTTGTTTTCATCCCATGCATGAAGCGAGCTAATCTCTTCCGTGCCGGAGCCCTCCCGCTTTCTCACTCATCCTGACGCTTCACGTTGACCGTGGGGCTGCCGCGTTCATTGTCCGTCTCCAGGATAACATAGACCCGGAAGCACGCCTCATCCCCAGGGGACTCCAGGCCCTCCCGTGCCAAAAACTCCCGCGGCGCGTCCTTCGGCACCGTGGCGGCCACCTGCTCCTCCTGCTTGTCGTATTCCTCACCGGAGCACCACCGCACC
>JANOZA010000820.1:0-27028 GCA_031429155.1 Verrucomicrobiota bacterium
GGCGCGTTGTTTTAGTGCAGGAATGGACGGGAAGTAGAGCGTCGCCCTCGCCGGATCGCGGCCCAGAGCTTTCCAGTCTATCTCCAGCGCGGCTTGCTTTGGGTCTTTGGAGAAATTGGCCACGGCTACCAGCGTGGCGTCCGCTTTCTTCCACACCGTCGCCTTCACCATCGGATCGGCGCAGCCCACGGGGCATTCGTCGCCGGCCCACCAGCCGATGAACTCGGCATCCTGCACTCCGAAGTCGTCCCACAGCTTCCAGACGGCGCGCGGATCGCCCTGCCAGCCGAGGCGGCCCGTCATGCCATGCACCAGGCCGAACCACGGATTGCCGCCGCCTTCCAGCATCTCGCCCATGAGGCCGAATGGGACGCCGCTGATCTCGACGAGGAAGTGCTCCGGCGGCGGGCCGGTGTAGTGGTGGCCCTCACCGAACCACAGGCGGTCCACGAACGGCATGGAGTCCATGAAGATGTTCGCGCAGTGCGCCCACGCGCCGCCGTCGTGAAACTCGTTCCACGAGTGCAGATCAATGAGTCCGCCGCGCGGGCAGTAGCGATCCAGCACCTTGCGCGCGCGGAGCATGATGCTGCGGTCGTAGGCGATGTCGTCGAGGTAAATGCCGTCGCATCCGGCGTTCTCGCAGAGCCAGCGCAGGCCCTCGATGTAGTAGTTGTGAAAGCGGCTCATCGGCTGCGTCAAGAAACTCACATCCTGCACACCCGGCTCATACCAAGCTCCCCAGTAGTTGCCGCCCAGATGCTCCTCGCCCCACGGATGCCCGCCGCCTTTGCCTGACATGAGGATTTCATCGCCCATGCTGCGGAAGGCGAACAGCTCCGGGCACCAGTTGGAAAGCTCGCGCACGGTGTAGTAATACTTGGCGCGCATCCCGCGGTCGTGCGCCGCCTTGGCAAACGCGCCCAGCTTGTCCGCGGTCAGGAACGGATAGTTGATGTAGGGATTGAGCCAGTTGCCCTGGTGGATGTTCACCACATTCGCGCCCGCGGACTTCGCGCCATCGAGATACTTGGCGAAGTCCTGCGGCACGCCGCCGGTGTGGTAATAGCGGTCGGCCCACTGCTCCTTCGTCCGCAGCGTGTGGAACGGCGTGATGAGGAGATCGAAGTCGAAGTGGAGGGGCTTGCCGGGTTCCAGACTGAGGGGTCCACTGAAGCAATGAAGGGCGCTCCAGCCGGTGGAGTCGCCCCAGCGCAACTCAATACTGCCTTTACCGTCGGCATTCCATGACGGAGGATCGTTAAGAGGACGTCGCTTGTAGTGAATGTTGACGCTTGGCCGCACGTAGTTGTCGGACTTCAACTGGACCCGCAGACCGCCATTCACAGCCCCCTGCCAAATGCTGTCCTGGTGTTTGTTCGCCACGTCCCATTTCCAGTTGAATTCACCTGCGCCCAAAGGAGCGCCAGCTTCCTGCCCAAGGCCAATCACATACCGGAGTGAATCAAAGCCCCGGACGAACCGAACGCCCAGCCCTTCGAGAGAGACTGGCGTGGACACCGCTTCAATCGCCACCCGGTACTTTACCGAACCATCGAATTCCATGCGCCCTGTGAGCACGCTTTTGATACCTCGCGTTGCCAGGTTCGACTTCCACTCGACGGCACCCGGCGATTGTTTTGTGAAGACCAGTCCCGAACCAGTGAAATCCGGAGTGGACTGTTTATCTTCAAGATTCTGGCCTGCAATCATTGCGGTCGGCAAAGCCAGCATCTCCACCGTCGGCTTCTCCATGATCTTCGTCACCGCCTTGTTGAAGTAGCTGCGAATCTGCACCGGCAGGCCGTCGTCGCCGAGTTCCAGTTCGCGCCCGAGGCAGCGGATGCTGCGGCCTTTCACTTCCAGCGGCGGGTAGCCCTTCACCGGCTCGTCATCCACGGCGGTGGTGGAGTTCAGCCAGCGCAGGCGGGAGAGGCTTTGCGGATCGGCGTCGCCGTGGTCGGGCAGCATGGGGCCGCTCACTTCGATCTCGATGGGCACGGTGATGACCGGACTATTGGGCAATTGGACGCCCACCGTTCCGCTGTACCGGCCTGCAACTGCGGTCGCGGGAACTTGCACGCCGCACCAGAGCGGCTGAATTTCTCCGTATGGAACAGGGTAGCTGTCGAGTTTCTTCCGCCGGCCCTGCCAATCCACACGTTCCTGGTGGAAACAGGTCACATCGTTGGATTTGATGGTCGCTGAGTTCGGGCCGGAGATGTCTGAGAACTTGAGAGCAACGTCCGGGATTTCCGGGTCTCCAGGCCCGACCGGCAGATCTTCTCGACGAAGCAGACCGGGATAAGCGATGATCTGAAAGGTGAGGTATTGCCCCGGCCTAGCGTTGAGCAGTGGGCCGAGCGGATGGTCCAGCCAGCGTTGCGGAATCGCATGACGCATCCGCACGGGAAACTCGGATGACTCCAGACGTGCGAAATCCCCTATCATTCCCGCGGGCAGATCCCAAACGGACTTCACCTTTGTGCCCGCAGGCCCGGCCCCCACCACCTCCATCTCCGTCCACGCATCATGCGCAGCGATCGCCTCCCAGCGTGAGACTTCCGCCTGCGGCTTCTCCTTCGCGGCGGCCTGCTCTTTCAGCCACGCCTCCGCCGCCGTCTGCTGCGGTGGCGTGTATTTCCCCACCGGAAACGCACCGCCTTCGATCTTTACCGCGAGGAAATAGACGGCATATTCCCCCGCGCCGCTGGTTGGCTCGAAAGAAATGATGCCTTCCTCGTTCGTCACCTTCTCCACGTCCACGTTCGTGACCGGCTTCCCGGACTTCAAATCATAGACCAGCACCGCTTTCTTCTCCGGTTCCCTGTCGGGACGCCGCCATTCGATGCGGGCGGCGACGGCTTTGGTGCCGGCGGGGAGTTCACCGACTTTCAGAATGACGCGGTGCGAGCCGAGGCTGCGGTCCCAGGGCTTTTCCACTGGCTGCCAATGGCTGACTGGAACGGCAGAAGCCGAGAGCGGGACAAGAACGGCAAGGATAAGGGGAATGAGGCGCATGGCTGCAATCATACGTGGTTTCTGCTCATGTCTGGCCTGCTTTCTTGCCGGACGAGCCTACATTAACCATAATAAGCCAGCCGTTTCGTAATTGATGTTGACAGAAACAGTGTTTAATTCTAGTATTTATGTAACCCCTGCTTCTTTTCATGGCAAAACTTATCGCACAGAGCGGCCACTCGCTTGATCTTCCCCAACGTCGCGTGACGCTTGGAGAATCGTCGGCGTGTGATATCCCGCTGGCCTCCGGCCTCGGGTTGGCTCCGAAACATTTCGAACTCGAGCCCGATCAGCATGGAAATTATGTGGTGCGGGACCTGAGTGGCGGCGCTGGCACCAAGGTGAATGGTCAGTTGGTGCAGGAACACGTGCTCCAGCACGGCAATGTGATCATGGCTGGTGGGTTGAGCCTTGGCTTTTGGGATGCAGAACACCCCAGTCTGAAGGGAGCAGAGACGCCATTTCTCACAGGAAAGCGGGGCCGCGAGCCCGAGGAATCGCCGCCATCCAATCTGCCGTTGCCGGAACCGGAACCATTCCGGCCCATGCCCGAAATCCCCCTGCCACCACCAAACGCGGTAGCGCCTGAGTCCTTGGCCCAGGCTGAAGCCGAGGCACCTCCCCCCATCCCAGCCAGTGAAGGCCCGCCAGTTGCGTGGATCAATCCAATGGCGACGGCCGCGGCAGCCCAGATTCCTCCGGGGATTGCTGCCAGCAATGCACCTGCTCCTCTGGACGAAAAACGGCGTGGCAAACGGCAAACCGTATGGTCGCAGAACTCCCGGAAGATGTCCTCCCGTCGGATGATGAAGGTAGCGGCGATCCTGGTCCTTGCGGGAGGAGGCGTTTACGCCGCCCGCACGGAGCCGGCACAGAAGATACTCGCCCCACTTTGGTCAAAGGCCACAGCGTGGATCAATACTCCCCGGTCCTCGCCTATAAAATCACAGCCAGCGCCCGCGGCACCCGGGAGCGGGAGCACTGTCGTGGTTGCAGAGGATCCCGGCAATTCCGTCACGCCGAAGACCAATCACAACGATATGGTGAAGCGGATGCTCACTGAACGCACGCTTTCACTCTTCCAGGCGGATCTAACTCAACTCGTCCCCTTTTACAACGCCTCCGCCGGTGAACGCAGCCTGCCGCCGCAGCGCGAAATGACCGAGGCCTTCCGCAAGCACTACGGTATCCTCCTGGATGGCTTCGACCGCCTCACCTGCCTGCGTGGCAGCGGAAAAGATGAGTTTGTCTTCGTTCTCAGCTCCTCCACCCGCGTCAACATAGAGAGCGTGCTGGGCATCCCTCCGCCGTCGGCCACGCCCGGCACCACCGCGAAGGCCAGGGGCATTCGTGTTTACCCGGTCAGGCCGACCGGGCGCGTCTATGGCGTCGCCCAGATTGACCCCTTCACCGTGATCCTCGGCAGCCAGGCGTGGATAGACTCATCGCTCAATGGCAGCAGCGGACCTTCACTCCGGGAAGCCGCGAGCATGTTCCCCGACACCGCATGCAGGAACCCCGGAGCGCTAATCATGGTGGAACGCATCGTCCCGCCCGCTGACAGTTCCGCGCCCTCTGCCTTCGACACGGCGGTGAGCAATCTCTTCTTTAAAGGGAAGGGCGAGTCCCGGCTCACCCTCACGCGTAATCCCGAAATCAACGAATCCGTGTTCGTCCAGCAAAGCAGTGCTGCGCTTAAAGAACAGGCATCGGCACTCATGCAGGCTGTGAAAGTAAGCGAGGCGCTCACCGCAGGCCCGGCAGGGCAAGCCACTGCAGAGCAGCCGGCTGACAGCGGCGAACTCATCAACACCACCGAGGCGTCCATCCTCATCCCGGACGGTGAAGCGCTGCTGCGCGAGGCCATTGATTCCGTGGCCTACACTTTCATGAGCCAGTCCCCTTCCGTCGAGCTGATCCTCGCGGCGCAAAAGGCGGTTATGAATTTCAACCAGGCCCGTCTCAAGAAGGCTCCGGAAGCCCAGTCCGTCACCAGCGTAGCCGAGGCCCTCGAACTCCTCCAAAGCGGCATCGCCATCCATGGTCACGACCGCGTATATCAAATAGAGCGCCTCGAATCGCATCAGGCCGATGACATCGTCCACCTGCTCGCCATGGAAGGCCCGGCCGGGCTCATCTTCCGCCCCAACACTGACCAACTCACCGGTGCCCTCCTCGATCTCGCCATCAAAGCCCGCGACTACCGCAACGCAGAGCTGCTCATCAGCCTCTGGGCCGCAGCCAAATTCACGGAGGGCGATAGCGCGGATGTAAATGCCGCCGTGCGCAAGGTCATGGACTGGTCTGGAGGCGAAGGATCCCGCCAGCGCATTTCCGTGGGACTGCCCTCACTGACCGCCGTTGAATACAAGAACGCCGTCGCCCTTCTCAGCGTACAGAGCGGTCAACTGACATGGAAGCCCGGCGAAGAAGGCTACCGCACCTGGCTGCGACGCATCTCGCCCAATCCCAAAGCGGACGCCAAACGCATCGCGGGAGCCTACGAAACCGCCATCAAGGCCGGGACCATCCCGCAGGGCAAAGTCGAATGCCTCGCCGACGCCGTCCGCCTCATCCATTCAAGCACCCGCACCGGAGCCGGCACCCGCGCCACCCTGCTCTCCAGCAGCAATCTCACCGTGGACGAACTCCGCGCCGCAGCACGCTACCTCCGATACGACCAGGGAGCGCTGAAGGTCGTCGAGAAGTAGTCACAAAACGGCAGCCACATTCGCCGCTCCACCAATGCCCCGCTGGTTGCTCACCGGGCCGGCACCCAGAAGACGTAGAGCAGCAGGTAAATCAGCACGCCGGTGACGGACACGTAGAGCCAGATGGGAAACGTCCAGCGGGCGATCTTCTTGTGGAGTTCCACTTTCTGCTTCAGGCCGCGGCTGATCGTCATCATCGCCAGCACCGGCACGGCCATGGCGAGGATGATGTGGCTGGCCAGCATGAGGAGATACGGCACCTTCCACGCCGCCGGCCCGGGGAACTCCGTGGGGACGCCGCGCATCACGACGAACTTGTGGTACAGGTAAAAACCAAGAAAGACGCACGAGATCACAAACGCGCTGATCATGCAGTTGCGGTGCGCGATGAGGCGTTTGGCCTTCACAAAATAAACACCGGCGCAGAGCAGCACGGTAGCGGTGCCATTCAGGCAGGCATTGACGAGGGGCAGGTCTTGACCGGTCATGGCGCTCAGTTGTTTTCCGCTTCGTCGAGCAGCTTCTTGATGTCCTCGCGCATGGGTCGCGGAGCCCAACTGTTATCGAATGCCTGGTGGAAGGGCACCCAGAAGGCGTCGTTGTTTGTCGGCGCGCGCACGTTGCCGTTCGGATCGCTGGCCGTCATCACCAGGTTGTGGTCCCAAACGTCAGCCGGAAATTCTTTGATGTGAGCCTCGTCCTTCTTCTTCGCCCACATGCCGAAGGACTTCTGCATCCACTTCCGGATGGTATCGCCCTCCTGCTCTGAGGGGCCGGCACTGGTGAGGAACCACCAGTTGTCTCCACCAAAACCTTTCGCCTCCGCCCACGCCTTGAGGTTCTCCGGCCGGTCATGCTCCGGATAGAGACTAACGGAGACGAGATGGAATTTGGGATTGGACCCGAATTCATCCTGCAATTCCTTCATTTTATCCGCCACGCCGGCGCAGCCCGACGGACAGGTGGTGTAAAGGTAGCTCCAGACGACTACCTTGCCCTTCAAGTCTTCGAGCTTCCGCGGCTTGCCGTCACGGTCCACCCAGTTCCCGGGGTCAGTCTCCACCCGCCCCCGCATCGCGAGGCGACCCTTCTTCATGTCGTTGGTGACTTTGATGTAGTAGTTGAACCACACCACGATGCCTAGCGCAGCGATGATCGTAAGGATCATCATCGTAGGAAACATCTTGCGGCGCGGGGGGATGGAGGGCTGGGGAATCTCGGACATGGGGAGGAAAAAATCTCAGCGCCGGGCGCAAAGGAGCAGCGCCGCGAGCATGGCGGGCAGATAGAGCAGCGTGGCGAAGAAGAGCGTTCGCGCGCGGGGACGCTCTGGGGATTTCAGGAACTTAAGACTGAGCCAAGTGAGCCAGCCGCCAAGCAGAAGCGCAGGCACAGCAAAGGTCCACGAAGTGAATCCCGCCAGCGGAGGCCAGACGGCGAGTGGCAGCATAAGCAAACACCACCCCAGGGCACGGCGGGCGGTAGCACGACCGGTGGTGTCGGAGTTGCACCACATTTTGAATCCGCCGCGGATGTATTCATCGCGGTACATCCAGTTGATGGCCAGAAAGTGCGGTAGCTGCCAGAGGAAGAGGAGGCTAAAGAGGAAAAGCGCGGGCTGGGAAACGAGGAGGTCGGGACGAATGAGGTCGCGGCTGAAGTTAGTCAGTTCCTTCCCGCCCGGGACGGCGGCCCAGCCGATCACCGGCGGGATGGCGCCGGAGACAGCGCCAACAAGGGTGTTCAGCGGCGAGCGCCGCTTCATGGGAGTATAGACGAAAAGATAGACGAGCAGCGTGAGTCCGGCCAGGGCGGCGGACTCGACATTCACTTTCACGCCGAGATGGATAACACCAAAGGCGCTCAGCACCCAGCCGATGCCAAATGCTGCAGCGGGATTCAATCGTTGCGCGGGCAGCGGACGGTTAGCCGTGCGCAACATGCGGGCGTCGGCGTCCATTTCCATGAGCTGATTGAAGACCGCCGCACCAAACGCAGTGAGCGTGGTGCCGATGATCGTGTGAATCAGCCGCCACGGCAAAGCGTCCGGCCAGTCGTGCAGCCGGACATGCAGCCAGTAGCCCGCGAAGGTGGTGATAACCACCAGCGCGCTGAGCCGGGCTTTGGTAAGCATCATGAAATCCGCGCGCGTGAAGCCTCCCGCAGCCTCAGCAGAGGCAGCGGGGACGGTGGCGGGTTCGGAGGAGTCGCTCATGCGAGGGCGAGGTTGGCGGCGGGGGGCAGCGTCTGCAACCGGCTCCGCAACAACAGCGTGAGCAACATGCCGTGGAGCACCGCAGCCAAAAACAAATGCACCGGCTGAAGCAGGCCCGGCAGCCCCAGCCATACGAGCAGCACGCCGGCGCCGTATTCCAAACACACCAGCAGGCCGAGCATCGTGATCAGCAGCGGTGCCGCCTCGTCAGAGCGCGGAGTGAATTTCAGCCGGAAAAAAGCAATGGCCACAAGCGTCAGGACGCTGATGGCCCCCGCGCGATGCCATGCGAGTGGAAGCCCAAGCGTCTGCTCGAGTCGTCCGTCGCAACAGGCACCGGGCGCAAGATGATCCACCACTTCTCTCACCTGAGTGCCAATGAAAATCTGAGTCAGGGTAAAGACGAAGGCGGCAATAAGATGCCATCGCAGTGAAAACGAAACGGGCACTCCCCTGCCCGGCCGGATCCAGTGGAGCGCGATGAGCGCCGTGGTGACGAGCCCGATGGCGAGCCCAAAGTGCAGCGTGATCTTCCAGGGCTGAAGATTCGTATCCACCACGACTTTCCCAAACCATGCAACAACGCCGAAAAGGACGACCTGGCCGAGAAGCAGGAGAATTAGTTTCACGCTGCGCGGTCGCGAAAACAGCGCGCATATAAGGGTGCCGAGCGCGGCAAGTCCGCTGAGCGCCCCAAGGCAGCGGTTGATGAACTCGATCCAGGTGGCGCGCACGCTGAAGTCACGTCGCAGGGTTTCCTCAGTGACTTCAATGGGATCATGCCCGCGGCGCTGCCAGGCGTCGCGATACTTCTCGATATCGAGTTTTGAGAAGTCTATCTGAGTGACATCAGTGGGCGGAATGAGCCGGCCATAGCAGCGCGGCCAGTCAGGACACCCCATGCCTGAACCCGTAGCCCGGACAACGGCCCCGGCGAGCACCACAAGGTAAAGCAGCACCACGGTGAGCAGTGCGAAGCGCGGGAGGAGTCGCTGGGCTTTAGATGTCATTTCGGGGAGCGGCGCGCGTTTGGTCGCGCTCCCGGGTTACGGCGTCACCTTGAGCACGCCGTTCATGAGACGCCAGTGGCCGGGGAAGGTGCAAATGTAGGGGTACTCTCCGGGCTCGGCGGGAGCGGTGAATTCAATAGTGTCCGTCTGGCCGAGAGCGATCAGTTTATTTCCCTTCACGAGGATGTTGTCGCTCGTGGGAAAATACATTTTTGCGAGAGCCTGGGGATCTGACAGCATTCCATCTGCAAGGGCTCCGACGGAGTCCTTGGTTCCGGGCTTAAGCAGAAGGAAATTATGCATCAACGCGCAGGCTTTGTTTTCAAAGATCAGCGTTACTTTCGCACCAGCCTTCACTGTGAGTTCCGCTTTGTCGAACTTCATCACATTGGGAATCACGCCGAGTTTGAGAGGGCCAGCGGCCTCGGGTGCGGGGGCCGGACTTGGGGTCAGCGGGTCGGCAGATTTGGTGGCAGTGACGCCGAGTTTCTTCACCGCTGCGGCGGCAAAACCTTTGTCCCGGACGGGTTGCTGTTCCTTCTGCCACTCCTCGAACTCTGCCTGGGTTTCCTTGACGATGAGTTCGCCTTTCATATTCCCGTGACCCTCGCCACAGAGCTGGCCGCAGATAATGTCGGAGGTTCCGGCGACGATTGGCACGAACCAGATATGATTTACCTTCCCGGGGTCGGCATCTGTGGCAGTACGCATCCCGACGAGAGCAAGATTGTGGATCACGTCCTTTGAAGTGACGGCGATCTCGATCTTCTTGCCCTTGGGCAGGACGAGGCCCGCGGTGACGAAGTCGTCGTGGGAATTCGGATCCTCGGGATCAATCCCAATGGGATTGTCCCCGGTGATCATGAAACGACTGGTTGTTCCGAACTTACCATCCGGTCCCGCATAGTGAAAATTCCATCCGAACTGCTGTGCCCAGGCTCTCACCTGGACATCCGGATGAGGAAACCGGTCCACCTGGGTCGCCCAAAGCGGGAACGCGAAGCCGAGGAGCAGGATGATCTCGGTAATGATTACGCCGATCTCAAGGTGAGTAGTGCCATGCCCCCTAACGCCGGCGTGGTCGGCCTTTGGATTGTTCTTCCTGTAATAGCGGATCAGCGTGTAGGTCAGGTAGCAGGACCAACCGACGAACAGTACGAGCATGATCCAATGCACGAGTTCAAGCATGAGGTCCACCATCTCACCGTGCTCGGAGCCGACAGGAGGAATGCCAAAGAGTTTATTGAGGAAGCCCATGGGAAGGAGATTTCAGTATTCAGATTTCAGTGTTCAATTGGCCTGCGCCGAGGCCATGCGGCGGGCGCGGCGCATAAAGGCGATGAGAATGCCTATGATGGAGAGGAAGACGATGCCGAGCGCGCCCATCATGACAAAGACCGCGCCATTCGCCGCGAGGACGTCACTGCCGCCATCCTGATTGATGCAGGTTGCGCAGGCGATGGTGGTAAGAGCTTGCATGGCGTGGCGGAATTAGTTCCAGGGAAGCACAGATTGGGGAATTACGCGCGACTGACTGACCAACTAGTCAGATGACGATTTTCGGGGATTTCTTCAGGACGAACCAGACGGTGTAGGCAATGAGCACTCCGGCGATGAGGCCGAGTCCGACGCCGTAGGATTGAAGCTCGCGGGTCACGGAATTGTCTCCGAGCATGGCGTAGGCCAACATCCCGAGATCAAAGAGGATAGCGATGACGAGGAAGAAAACGTGGAAGGACTTGAGCGACATGACGGGCTCAGGGCTGGTTGCCAAAGTGATTCAGAATGGGGTCCATCTGGGCGAGGATGAACAGGAACATCATGGCGGCGAAAAAGATCATGGAGAAGAGCAACACTTTATAGATGAGACCGCGCTCGTGATTCAGGTGCATGAAGATGAGGCACACGAGGGAAACCTTCACCGTGGCAATGAGAAGGCCGAGGGCGATGTTGAGGTGCTTGTCCCCAAGGTCAACGTAATAGGCGACGGCCCAGGTGATGATGGTGCCAAAGATCAGGCAGCCGCCGATGAATAGGTAAAGGCGGACGGTTTTGGCGAGATCAATGGGGTGATCGTCGTGGCCGTGATCGCCGGGGATGGCGGGGGTATGTTCTGGGGAGTGGCTCATGGTTGGCGGTGATTACATGAGGTAGTAGAGCGGGAAGAGAAATATCCAAACAAGGTCCACGAAGTGCCAAAAGAGGCCACCGACCTCGACGCGGTTTGCGAGGTGCTCGGGGTTGCTGAGATACATCTTGCGGCCGGTGAGGAGAAACCAGCCGAGCACGATAGCTCCACCAACGACATGCAGACCGTGGAGGCCAGTCATGAGGAAGTAGATGGCGTAGTATGGGCTGAGCGACGGAGAGAAATTTGAGTAAAAACGCTTTTCACTGCGCGGGACATTGATCGTGTGTTTTTCGTCGTGGAGATACGCATGGGCGTCGTCATGCGACATGAACTTCTCGTCATTGTTGGCGAACTCGACCCGATAAGCGTCGCGCTGGCAGTCTTCATCCAACTCAGGCTCGGCGACTTTCTTCCGGTGCTCATGGAATTCTTTCACCTTCGCATCACGGTAGGCGAAGAAGCGCTCTTTGAGTTCCGGAAGGTGTCTCCAGACCAGTGAATCCGCGTGGAGACTCTTCCATTGATCCATTTTTGCAGGGGCCGGACGCAGGTCAATGAGGTCCACATTGAATTGTATGGCGTCGGTTACAAGCTTGCCCTGGAGGCTGGTCCCTTCGCGGAAACTGAGTTGCTCCTTGCCGTAATTCATCGTGTGGTTTTCCTTCACGAAGAAAGTGATCGGACCATCCACTGGAGTGAGCACCATGGTCGGCGGCAACTCTTTGTCTTTCACTGCCGCCAGCCATTCGTCACCGGCCTTCGTGACCGCTTTGGTGAGACGATCAATCTCCGCCTGCTTCAAGGCTTGTGTGGCGGCATCGTCGTCATCCTTGTCAATGCTCGGCTTCTGAAGCTCCAAAGCTGTTATCGTGCGGCGCAAATCTGACTTCGCGTCCATGAACTCACGGTGCTGCTTCTTAAACCAGCCGCTATCGAGAGTGATTTCGCTACCCGTCGGTGTCTTAAACTTAACCGCGACGGTCTCCGGATGAGAATATTCGCCGTCCTTGCTCTTTGTCCGCAGATTGTCGAGAAACTCGAGGTTACTTTTCTCCAGGTTAATCGTGACCGAGGTGGCTTCAAAGACGATGCGGTCGCCCCAGTTCTTTCCACCTTCAGGCACCGGGTGTCCTGAGATGACACTGCCGTCCGTGAATTTGAGCGAGTAGTGGGTAAATTTGCCTTTGTATTCGTAGCCCTTGATGCACATGAACGCGACCGCGCAAAGCAGCGTGAATATCATGTTGAACTGATACCAGCCATAGCGGCGCGCCTTGAGCGAGGCCCATGCGGCAACAACGCTCACGGATGAAGCAATGAGCACCATCGTATTGATGAAGCCGGGCAGCACCTTCAACTCATGAAACGGCCAGGAAAAATCTGCGCCGATGCGAAGAAAGACGTAGGACGAGAAAAGGCCACCGAAGAGCATGACTTCGGAGGCAAGGAACAGCCAGATGCCCACCTTGGCATTATAGAGGCCGGTATCGGGCCGGGCGGAGACTTCGTAGGGAATCTGCATCGTAGGGAAAAGTTTGAGCGCTGGTTAGTGCGTCGCGGCGGCTTCTGTTTTGAGGGCTGCCTCTTCTGCGGGAGTGAGCGGCTCCCACTGTGGGCTGAAGTCCTTTTCTGCGCCAGGCACGCTGTATTCGTAGGGGCCGCGATAGACGATCTGCTCGGTGAGGAAATTGCCGTGCGGTGGTGGTGTGGGGGTGTTCCACTCCAGGGTGGTGGCGTTCCATGGATTATCGGAAGTCACTCGTTTCCCTCCTTTGATAGACCAGAAGAAATTGATGATGAAGGGAATCTGCGCGAGCCCGAGACCCCATGCGCCCCAGGAAATGAGGATGTTGAGATCAAGGAAGGTACCCTCCCAGCCGAGGAAAGAATACTTTTGCATGGAGATGTTTTCGAACACCTTGCCGCCATCGTACCATCGGCGGTGGAATCCGGCCATACCCTGGATGAACATCGGGGCAAAGAGCACGTTCATGGCAATGAGTGATCCCCAGAAATGCGTGATGCCGAGCGGATTGTTCATCATTCGCCCGGTCACTTTCGGGAACCAGTGATAAATTCCCGCGAAGAGCCCGAATAGCACCCCGGGGGCCACGATATAGTGGAAGTGCGCGATAATGTAATAAGTATCGTGCAGGAAGAGGTCAATGAACGGGAAGGCCAGCGGCAACCCCGTGAGTCCGCCGATGCCGAACATGGGCAGGAAGGCCGTGGCAAAGAGCATGGGCACCGGAAAACGGATGGAGCCGCCCCAAAGCGAGATCATCAAACAGGTGATGAGAATGACCGAGGGGACGGAAATCATCACGGTGGTGAACTGGAAGAAGGTCGCCACAACCGTGCCCATACCCGTGAGGTACATGTGGTGAGCCCAGACGATAAAGCTGAGGAAGGCGAGTCCCAGCAGCGCGTAAACCATGGACTTGTAACCCCATAGCGGCTTGCGGGTATTGCATGGAATGATTTCGGCTACGATGGCAATACCCGGTAGCAGGAGGACGTAAACTTCCGGGTGGGCAAGGAACCAGAATAGGTGCTGGAAGAGTACCGGATGGCCACCGCCCGAGACGGAAATGATTCCTTCGCTGCCAGTCCACAGGCCCGTAGGGAGGAAAAAGCTGGACCCGAAAACCTGATCGCAAAGCTGCATCAGTGCAGCGACTTCCAGCGGCGGAAAGGCGAGCAGCAGGAGAAAGGCGATGATGAACATGGCCCATGTGAAGAACGGCAAACGCATCCACGTCATTCCTTTAGCCCGGAGATTGATGACGGTGGCCAACACGTTCATCGCGCCGAGCAACGAGGCAGAGATGTTAAAAACCATCGCGAAAAGCCACTGAGTCTGTCCAGTCCAGAAGTGGGCGTCGGTGGCTTTCATCACGGTGGCGGAAAGCGGCGAATAGTTCGTCCAGCCGGCCTGCGCCGCACCCGTCGGCAGCCAGAAACTGCCGATCATCAGGATGGCGCTGAGAAGGAAGAGCCAAAAACTCCACATGTTCAGACGAGGGAAAGCCATGTCGGGAGCACCGACCTGCAAGGGCGTCACGAAATTCACGAACGCGGCAAAGCCGAGCGGCACTACCCCAAAGAACACCATGATGGTGCCGTGCATGGCCCCGAACATGTTATAGAGGGAACCCGAAACCTTGCCGCCTGGAGCCCATCGGGTGACGAAGTCATCGCCAAAGAGATGCAACACCCAGCGCAGCGCTCCGGGGAGCGCCTCCCCTGGATGGGCGATGCTCCAGCGCATCACAAGCATGAGACAGAAACCAAGAAGCAGCAATACGAGGCCTGTGAAACCATATTGAGCGCCGATGACTTTGTGATCGGTCGAGAAGACGTACTTCTTCAGCCACGAGATCTCGTGATGATGGTCGTCGTGACCATGATCGTGCCCGTGACTGTCGTGGGCGTGTGTCGTGTCCATAAGAATAAGGAATGAAGAATGAGGAATTACAGAGCTGGCCTGTGAGGAAACGGTGGAAAACTACTTTGCGGCGGGGGCAACGGGTGCAGGGGGGGCGCCTGCCGCGGGAGCGGCAGGGGCTCCGGCCTTTAACAGTTCAGCCGGCCACTTTGATGCTGGAGCGTTGGCGTCCCGCGGGATGGCGCGGAGATCTGCTTCGCTATAGGGTGTGCGATTGCCGATTTCTTTGCGAACCGCGTTCACCTGATCTTCGTAGATGATGCTGGCTTTGTTCCCCCACTCGTTGCGGATGTAGGAAAGAAGTTGCGCAAGGTCCTTGTCGGGCAAACCAGAGCCGAGGGGCAACATCTGGCCGTTGAAGGGCTTGCCGTCCACAGTCAGGCTTCCGTTAATACCGTGCTGGAGAATGGCGATCAGAAGCTTCTCACCGTTGATGACAAACTCGGAGCCCTTCAGATGCGGAAACTGTCCAGGTTGCCCCTCACCGGTGCCAAGGTGACAGGCCGCGCACTGCGCATACTTTGCCTTTCCGGCAGCGAGCCAGTTCGCTGGCTGGTGCAATTCGATTGGTGATGGTTCCGGCGCAGCAGCTCCACCGACACCGTCGAACTCCAGAGGGTAGTCATACCCTTTGATATTGGCGACGGAGAAGTTCGTGCCTGTGTTTCCCCCGAAATAGTTTCCAGCGAGAATCGCAACCGCTGCGACTGCGGCGATGATGCCGAGGGGAATCGGTGTGCCTTTGGCGGCGGGATCATCCTTCTCACGGGCCGCTGCGGCATGAAGGCGCGCGACGTTGGATGTCGGGGCATAATCTATGTTGTCAGTCGGTGCAGACATGGGTGGCTCCGGGTGTTATTTCTCCGCCTTCGGCTGGATGCCGGTGATGGATGAAGGGATGGGGTAATCGCGTTTCAGTCCTAGAATGTATCCGGCGAGCGCTTTCGCCTCTTCGGTGGGGACTATTTCAAAACCTTCTTCTGGGAGGAGGTCGTCGCGCTCATCCGCATCAAGATCGTCTCCGATCTTCAGCTTGAGCGCATCGCCACGACCTTCATCGGATTCCTTTTCCTTCATTTGGAAGAGGTGCTTGAACGACGGGCTGTTACTCCACTTCCGACCCTGAATCGAACGAGGGGCGTAGAGGTGCTGATAGAGATTGGCCACCTTTGCGGGATCGGGCTTGCCCTCTTTGTCTGAAAAACGGTAGCCGGCATTCGACAAATCCGGGCCGATTCGACGCTGGCCGAACATGGCGAAGTCCTCGTGCATATAGTCCCATGGATGTGTCTGGCGAACGGGCGTGGGGACGTCCTTTTTGAACTCCTGTTCACGGCCACTGAAGCGCTTGATCTGGTCATTGCCCGCGTAATCGGGACGGATGATTTGCGTGTGACATTGCGCACAGCCTTCCCGGGCATAGACGAGTTCTCCACGTTTATTGTCACCGGCGTATGATTGCGGATAGTAGAGGGTCTTAGCAGTCTCTGGATCTTTCGCCGGGGCGCTGGGATTTTTGGGATCCGGCTCTGCCTGATAAGGAACCGGCTGACGCTCACGCTCCTTCGCGTAAGGGCGAATGGCCATGATGTAGGTCGGAACGCCTATGCAGGCACCGAGAATGAAGACGAATGACTTAAGACTTTTCATGCCTGAGCTCCTTCCGTGGAAATGGCAATGGGGGCCGTGCTGTGGGTGGCGACGGGGTGAATCATGGTGGGCAGACCAGCCTTCCGTCCGCGATTGAGCACCATCAGCGTAAGGTGGCGAAGGAATGTAAAGTTGGCCAGAAGGAGGAAGAACCACATGATGATCCTTCCGACGAGATAGCCGCGAGAGAACATCGTGGCCGAAAGGTAGTCCCGACCCCAGCTTTCGATGGCTGCACCCTGCGAGAATCCAGCGACGAGAAGCAGGATGCACAGGAAAATGCATGCGTAGGCACTGCTCCAGAAGTGCAGGCGAATCCATTTGCCGCTCACCCATTCACAGCCAGTGATGCGGGGGATAATGAAGTAAATCGCTCCGAACATCGCCATCGTAAAGAACATGTAATAGCCGGTCATTTGCAGCGCGTCCTCCGCGTAACTGAGGAAAGTAAAGCGACTGATAGACATGGACGAGAGCAGAGCGGCGACAACGCAGGTGATGACGAAACCAATTCCTCCAAAGAATGTGAACCGCAGGCTGGGGCTAAGGGTGACGAGATGGTGCGAGCCGCGTACCGTCTGGAAATGATTCAAGGCCACGGCCAGCATGGGAATGAGCAGAAGAATCTGGGCCATGCCGGACCATGCCGGGATCCACGCCGGCACCGGACCGCCGATGAGCCTCTGGGCGCCTGCCCAGGGAGCGAGCGCAATCAGCGACCAGAAAGCGAGCGTGCTTAAGTTGTAGCTGTGCAGCGGCTTGTTCGTGATCTTGGGAATGATGAAATAGGCGGAAGCGAGTCCCACCGGAACCATCCAGAGGAACAGGACATTATTCGCGTAGATTGAAGCAATGACGGGCCCTGCGATTCCAGTCTTCTTCAAGACATGGATGAGAGAATTCGCCACCAGGTAAAGCCACGGCCAGGAGAAGACGGCGGCGAGCACATACCATTGCGAGATATACACCATGCCTTTGCGGCGGGCGGCATACATGATGACCATCCAGACGACGACGAGCGAGTATGCGAACAACAGGATCGGCCAGATCATGGATGGGAAATCGAGGAGACAGCCCATGTGGAGATTTCCGATACCACCGAGAATTCCGAGCACGCCCAGCGTGACGCCAAGGTTCCAGAAGTGCCCAGCGACAACGAGTGTGACAGGATTGCGCAGTTCAGTGCGACAGAGCCGGGCCATGATCCATATCATGACACCAATCCCGGCCTGGAACGCCCACCCATAGACGAGCGCGTTGATGAAGGCGGGTTGCACCCGTCCGTAGGTCAAGTACTCCAAATCAAGGAACCCAGGCACAACCAGTTTGATTGAGGCGAGCGTACCGAGCAGTGTGGCGATGAAGAGCCACGCTGCTGCGCTCGTGAAAAAGAAAAGGACCGGCAACCGCGTGGACTTGTCTATCGTCGCGCGCTGCAAGATGTCGTCCGGAGTGGCCTCCGGGGGCAGGGTCTGGGATTCCTGACTCATGTGGTGAAAAACGGGGGCTTACTTGCCTGGAGGCGGGGCGGGAGTTGGAGCGGGAGGAGGGCCGGGGGCCGGGGTCGGATTCGCGGCGGCTTTGGCTGCGGCCTCAGCCGCCTGGGCGGAGGGAGTTTTCACAGCACTCGGCGCGGCTTTTTGCCCGGCAAGCACTGTAACGACATAGGGAATGGCCGATACCGGCGGGATGCGCACTATTTCGCCGGGTTTCACTTCCGCAACAGTGGTCAGTTCCGCCTGCTGCGCGATGGTGGTAGCGGACAGGTTATCGAGGCGTTGTTTCCCTGCGCCGCCGTCATTTGTTGCGCTGTCGGAAGGAAGCGCAACCCAGCGGTAAAGTCCAAGCAGCGCGGCGACAGCCAGAATGGCCGCCAGCGCTCCCCAGAAAGTAAGGAAGCGTTTGCCGAGGGTATCTCCAGGATGTTCGTCCATGATAAAGTAGGTGGCGGTTAGCTGGCGACGTTGACAGATTCCTCAAGACGAGGATCGCCGCAGGGATAGAGGCTGTGCTGCGAGAGATTACGAATGAGCACGAATGCATAGACGCCCGCGAAAGTGACAAACGCGAGTATGTCGAAGCCGACATCGCGGAGGAAGGTCATGGAGTCCGTGGCGGAACTGGCGTCGTAAAGCGAGCGCCCGCGCTCGGGAATAATCATCCAATACATCTCCAGGATGTGAACGCCGACGACAAGCGCGGCGCAGGCCATGACGTAGTTCATATTCCGTTTTGCATCCCGCCGCAGCAGGAGCACGAATGGCGCGAGGAAGTGCAGGAAGACGAGCCCGACGGAGCCATACCACCAGCCGCCGACGTTTCGAATGGCATAGAACTGCGTTTCTTCCGGGATGTTGGCATACCAGATGAGGAAATATTGGCTGAATGCGATGTAAGCCCAGAAGACCGTGAAGGCGAACATGAGTTTGCCCATGAGGTGGAAGTGCTCGCTAGTAACGATGTGCTTGAGGTGTCCGGTTTTGACCAGCGTGCCGACGATGAGAATGATGATCGCCATTGAGCACAGCGCGGAGCCGGCGAAGACGTTGACGCCGAACATGGTGCTGAACCATTTGTAGTTGAGCGTCTGCACCCAATCTATGGCGGCGAAGGTGGAGCAGACTGCAAACCAAGGCAGCATGAAGCACGACCAGAAGCGGGCACGGAAAGTGTTTTTCACCTCCGCAGTGGAGTCCTGCTGGACAGACCACTCGCGAAGTTGCCAAGCGAAGTAGCCGAGAATAGCGAAGTAAAGGACGTATCGAATATCCCAACCAGGCAATCCGCTCATACCAAGGTGAAGGAAGGGAAATTTCTTGTAAAGCAACGGATCCGTCGTGGCGAGAGCATCACGAATACCACCGACAGTCGTGGAGCTTTCCGCGAGGGTCTGCTGGACGCCGATCCATTCCCACATGGTGCATGTCCATTCTGGTTTGCTGGATATGAAGGGCACCACCAGCGGCAGACCGAGGAGCAGCAGAGGCAGAAAAGATTGGGCAAGCGTCTCCGGCACGCGACGGATGGCCACGCCCCATGAAGAGTTTGAAGCATTATGCAGCAGGCACCAGAACAGCGCGCCGGCTGTGATGGTAAAGAAGACCTCGAGCGCGAAAAGGTAGCTGAACGCGTAGGCATTGGCTGCCTCCCCGCCCATGAGGAAGATAATAAGGGATAGAACGACACCGCCAGCGCCGGCTGCGCCGAGCAGGAACTGGTATTTGCCAAATTTGGCAGTCTGGAGCTTTTCGCCCTCAGCGGGGAGTTGGGAAACCGCAACGTAGTGGCTCATGAGTGAAAATCAGTTGGCGGAAGTGACAGCAGGAACGGCGGCGGACTTGGCTTCCTCCTTGGGTTTGACGGCATCCCATACGGCTATGACGCTGGGATCGGTGAGCGGTGCGGTGCGCGCCATTTCGAGAGTGCGGACCCAGGCGACGATGGCCCAGCGTTCCTTTACGGGAATGTTTGCACCGTAGGCCCCCATCAGTCCCTTGCCTTTGGTGATAGCCTCGAAAATGGCCCCATTCGGTTTGTAAGCCGGATCGGTCGCGGTGGTGAAGTTCGGGGCCAGCAGGTTTGCCGCCGTAAGGATGCCGTAGTTCTTCATCACGCCCGCACCGTTGCCCGATTCGCCGTGACAGCGCGAGCAGTAAATGTCGTAGCGTTCATGACCGAGGTTGATGAGACCGGCGTTCACTTTGATCTGCTCCGGGAAGCCGTCGCCATAAAAGTCACCGATGAGTCCGGTATTATAGTAGTCGCTGCCGTGGCTGAAGCCATAGTTGGCGAAGCCGCCGTCGGCGGAGGGTTTGCCGCTGACTTCAAGACCCATCGGAACTGTGCCGGCCACAGGTTTGCGTCCGCCGACACCGTCAGCAAAGAAGAAGTTTTCCTGCTGAGCCTTCACTTTGGCCTGCTGGTCCATGTCATCAAGAATCTCGAATGGAGTGTGCGTGAATTTTTCCCCGCGGAACCGGGCGAAGCCGACCACGAGTACCACAGCGAGAAGGTATGCGAGAAAGAAGTAGCGCATAAGTCAGGAGCGGTCAGGCTTCGTCCTCCACGAGTTCCACGTTCTGGCCGCCAAGATCGGCGAGGAACGTTTTGGTTTTTTCGGAGGAGAACTTCGGGTCGCGGGCTTCGATGCAGATGAAGAAGCGATCGTCCGAGAATCGGATGAAGTTCCGGGAATTGAAAAGGGGATGGTTGAGTCGCGGCAGCTTCATCATGACAAGACATCCGAAGAGGGAGGTGAAAGCCGCGAGCAGAATGGTCAACTCGAACATCACCGGGAAGAATGCCGGAATGGTGAAAATGTTTGCCGGCTTCGCCTGAACCACAGTTGGATAAATGATGACCTGCGTGATGTACTCCAGGCAGAACGCGGTCAGCGTACCCGTCGCGCCGCCTACGAAGACGAAGCGGGGCAGAATGGAACGCGGAAGGCCCATGGCATCGTCCAGACCGTGGATCGGAAACGGGCTGTGAACGTCCCAGCTTGTGAAGCCGGCGTCGCGCACTTTCTCCGCAGCATGGAAGACATCCTTCACAGTGGTGAACTCTGCGAGGTATCCGTGAACTCTTTTCAGTGGTGTGCTCAAAGCATTAGGTCCGGTGAAAGGTTCAGGCTGTGGCGGGTGATACTGCGGCCGCAGCTTCGGGCCGGCCGCCGGTGTGTTCGAGGTCGCCGTCGTAGGTCGCGGCGGGCACGATGTTGTCGCGCTTCGTGCGCTCGGGATCATAGTGAGGATCCGACTCCGGCAGCACAGCCTTGATCTCGCCAATGGCGATGACCGGCAGGAAGCGGCAGAAGAGCACAAAGTTCATCGTGAAGAAACCAATGGTGCCAATAAAGGTCCAAATTTCCACCCAAGTCGGGTGATACATGTCCCATGCTCCTGGGAGGAAATCCCGCGCAAGTGTAGTCACAATGATGACGAAACGCTCGTACCACATTCCGCAATTCACGAACATGCAGACGATCATGACGACAATCAGATTCTCCCGGCACTTCTTGAACCAGAATGCCTGGGGGGCGATGACATTGCAGAAAAACATCGCGTAATAGTAAGGCGTGTAAGGGCCGTCGAAAATACGGATCATGAACGCGCTGAACTCGTAGAGGCTCCCCGAATACCACGCGACGAAGAGTTCCATCAGATAAGCGTAGCCAACAATCGTGCCCGTGAGCAGGATGATCTTCGCCATATTATCAATGTGCTTCATCGTGAAGAGATCCTGCAGCCCGTAAATCTTGCGGGCGGGAATCATCAGTGTGAGCACCATCGCGAAGCCGCCAAAAATGGCACCGGCGACGAAATAGGGCGGGAAGATAGTCGTGTGCCAGCCCGGTACGATGGACGTGGCGAAGTCGAAAGACACGACCGTATGAACGGACAGCACGAGCGGCGTTGATAGAGCCGCCAACAGCATGTAGGCCACCTCATAGTGCCGCCACTGGCGATTTCCGCCGCGCCAGCCGAGGGCAAAGATCCCGTAGAGGACCTTGCGCAGGCCGCTCTTACAGCGATCACGCATCGTGGCGAGGTCCGGCACGAGGCCGAGGTACCAAAAGATGATGGAAACGGTGAAGTAGGTCGAGACGGCGAAAACGTCCCAGAGCAGCGGCGACTTAAAGTTCTGCCAGATGGCGTTCGAATTAGGCACCGGCGCGAGGAACCAGGCCATCCATACACGACCGACGTGCAAAGCCGGGAAAAGTCCGGCGCACATCACCGCGAAGAGAGTCATTGCCTCCGCCGAGCGGTTCACCGCTGTCCGCCACTTCTGGCGTGTGAGGTAAAGAATGGCCGAAATTAGCGTGCCTGCGTGACCGATACCAATCCAGAAAACGAAGTTGGTGATGTCCCACCCCCATGCGGCCGGATTGTTCGGCCCCCAAACGCCTACCCCAGTGCTGACGAGGTAAGCAAAGCAACCCACCATCACGAGTGTGAGCAGGAAGGAGGGGATGAAAAGATACCACCAGAGTTTCGGCTGGGGATTCTCGACCACCCCGGCGATCTTGTTGGTGACCCAACTGTAATTCCGATGGTTCAACACCAACGGCTCACGAAGAAGCACTTTCGCACGGGAAGGCGCCCCGTCGTTGGCGGGATGGTCATGGGCGTGTGCGGCTTCGGCCATGGGTGAGTGGAAGTAAAAAGTGGAGAGTGAAAATGTGGCTTAGTGACCATTACCGGCACCAGCGCCGGCTTCGGTGATGATTGGGCGGGTCTTGCTGCCCTGGCCGACTTTCTCCTTCTCCGTCTTCGAGACGGCGAGAAGTGCCGGGTTTGGATTCTTGATGCGGGCAAGGTAGGTTGTCCGGGCGCGGACGGACAGGTATCCGAGCATTTCGTAACTGCGGCTGTTCGCCTTCCAGTTTTTTACGGTGTCATGCGAAGGCTCGGCAATGTTACCGAAGCTGATCGCTTCCGCCGGACAGGCTTCCTGACAGGCAGTCTTGATCACATCTTTGCCGATAGCAATGTCTGCGTCCTCAATCTTGAGGTTTTCGTCATTCAAACCAGTGGCGAGGCGCTTGTTGCGGCGACCCTGCGCACGGGCTTCGATGCGGGCACCTTCGATCCGCTGCACGCAGTAGGTACATTTTTCAATGACTCCGCGCATCCGGACGGAGACGTTCGGGTTCTTCTGCAGCTTGCTCAGTTCCGTGTCCTGACGCTCGCCAAACGGACCGGAATAGAGGTTATTGTGCTCAACTCCAAGGAAGGAATTCTTCACGAGCGGATTGCGCTTGTTGTAGTCGAAGTAGTTGAAGCGCCGGACTTTGAACGGACAGTTGTTGGAGCAATAGCGCGTACCGATGCAACGATTGTAGGCCATCGCGTTGAGACCGTCGGGCGTGTGAACCGTGGCGTTCACGGGACAAACCGTTTCGCAGGGAGCGGCTTCGCAATGCTGACAGGCGACGGGCTGCATGAGCATTTCCGGCTCGTCCATTTGGTCTTCCTCCCACTCGCGGGGTTCGGCCATTAAGTTATTCTGTGCGCCATCGCTGTCGAGATCGGTGGCAAAGTAACGATCCATCCGGATCCAGTGCATCTCGCGACCACGAATGACCTGGTCCTTGCCAACAATGGGAATGTTGTTCTCAGACTGACAGGCGACGAGACAGGATGTGCAGCCTGTGCATTTGTTGAGGTCAATAACCATGCCCCACTGGTGCATCGGGTCATTGAGGTGCGGCACCGGCATACCCTTGCTGTCGCGACCGGCAACGGGCTTGTAGAAGCTGAAGCTGTTCTCCTTGTTCTTCTCCTCGCGATTACCATGGAGGTTTCCGTCGGTGCCCTGCGCGAGAACGAATTCCTCATTGCCCTTCCAGTCCTCCACCGTGCCTTCGCGCACCAGCGCGCGGCCAAACATGGAATGGTGATCGGCCGTCACTCCCAGCGGGTACACTGCGGGAATTTCCGTGCGGCCTTCGACGCCGTCCTTTTCAACGAGATCCACTTTGCCGGTCAGCTTCGTAACCTTGGCGCCGGTCGCGAAGTAAGGGGTCGCCGCCGAGCGCAGCGCGTAAGCATCAAATCCGGTACCCTTGCCAACGCGGCCGGCATCCTTCTGACCGTAGCCGACCGTGAGGCTCACGGCATCGTCCGCGTGTCCTGGAATGACCAGAACCGGGTAATAGCGTGTCCGACCATTTACCTCGACGGCAATCACGTCGCCGGAATCTTCGTTGAAGAGATTGATGTTGAGCGCTTTCGCGGTCTTTACGCTGATAAGCGCGACGTTGTCCCAGGTGATCTTGCTGATCGCATCCGGCGCTTCCTGGAGCCAGCCGTTGTTGATGTATCGGCCGTCGTGAATCTTCGAGCAGGGCACGAAGGTCACTTCAAAACCATTACCAGGCACCACATCACGCTCCGCTGCCAGGCCCGTGTTGACGGCACCAGCATTGATCGTCGAAGCCACAGCGGTATAGGCAGTGCCTCCGACAAAGCCGTCGCGGAGAGCGTTGTTCCACTTGTCGTCACTCGCGCCCTGAACCAGCGCGTTGAACGTTTCGCGCACGGCTGTCATGGCCGCACTTGCTTCTTCCGGCTGCCCGGCAACGGGCGCAGGAGGCGGCGGCTGTCCGGCAGTCGGTTTGTCAGAGAGGAGCGCCTGAAGAAGCTCAATGTCGCTCATCACACCGGCATACAGCGGCGCAATCATGGGCTGCACGATCGCATAGCTGCCTTCGCTGCCGCGCACGTCGCTCCACTGCTCCAGATAATGCGTCGCGGGCACAACCCACGTCGCGGCACGCGCGGTCGCCGTGCGGTAACGCGTGGCGTGAACGACAAAATTAGGCACGTTCTTGAGCGCCTCGCCCAATCCGCCGGCCACTATGTCAAGGGGCGCTTCAAAAAGAGGATCGTTCTCGCCTGCAAAGATTAGCGTATCAATTTCCTTGCCCGCAGCCGCCTTCGCGAGGTCTGCCAGCGTCCCCACCGGAGTTGCGCCCGTCTGCTTCACAGCGACGACGGTGCCGAGGGCGCCCAGCGCCTGGTTGATCGCAATGGTCAGCAGGTGCAGCGCCGGGCTGTGCGCACTGCCGGTCACGACAACCGCCGCGCCTTTCTTTGAAACGAGATCCTCCGCCGCCAGCGTGAGCCACTGCTTATAGTCTGCCCGCAGGGTGGTGTCGGTTCCATTGAGCACCACTGCGCCGGCTGCTGCCTTAAGAGCCGCGTCATCGGTTTTTTCAGCAATGATCTGCGCCAGTTTCACCGCCACCTTTAGCGTTTGGCTCGTGCGGACACGCAGACGGTGATCCGCCATGCCGCCCGTGAGGGTGTACCGACCCTCAACGACGTAAAGTCTGTTCATCTTCGCCCCGTCTTCCGGCGAGTCGGCCTTCCGCATGGACATAAACTGCCCCACCGACTTGTTGCCGATTCTGTCCAGTCCGAGGAAATCACAATCCAGGGCAAAGACCCGCTCTGCTTTGCTGAAATCATACGCAGGCACCGCGCCCGGAGCGAACGCCGCGCTGTATGCCGTCCGCACATTCGCCTGGCCGAACGCCTCGTGCGAGTAGGCTTTCGCCTGAGGATATTTCTTGAGTAACTCGCCCACCAAACGCGAGCGCGTCGGGGTCACGGATTCATCCGTCAGAATCGCAAGACCGGCCCCCTGCTTACCGCCGAGTTCGGCCTTCTTCGTGTCGAGAAACTTCAGGAAGTCCTCACGTCCGGTCTTTTTGCCCAAAGCCGTGAAAATCTGCGCCCGATTCGGGTCATAGAGGTTTAGAATGGAAGCCTGAGCCTGTGAATCGAGACCACCGTTGCTGTCCGGGTGCAGCTTATTCCCCTGCAAGTGGGTGGGACGCCCTTCATAGGTATGCACCACCATCGGGCTCGCCCCGACGGCGCGCGGCATCGCCGTGGCGTAAAAGAGCGCTTTCCCTGGGATGACCCACTCCGGTGACTTGGCGTAGGGACGGATGTGGATTTCCGGGCGGCGGCAAGCCGCCATCCCCGCCAGCGCGGTGCTGGCACCCATTAACTTCAAAAACGACCGGCGCGACGTCTCGGCGTCGGCCTCATCCTTCATCGCCTCCACGCCCTCGGGGAATTCCCGTATTCTGGCCTCAAGGGACGCAGGCGTCTGAGCCAGTTGGTTCAGGCTGCGCCAGTAGCGTTTACCGGTCTTCGGTTCTTCAGGATGGTGCCAGATGCGTTTCATTCAGGTCCGGGAAAAAGTTCGGGGCTTAGCGGTGACAGGCGGCGCAGTTGTCGGGGGGATGGATATTCCAAGCCTCTTTGAGTTTTTTGCCCATTTCCGCCTGGTCCTTGCCGGCTGCGTCAGCCGTCCAGTTCAGATTTGTGACTGTATCCATCGGCCGCAGGAACAGCTCCGGGTTGCGGTGGCAGGTCAAACACCAGTCCATGCTCTGACTCTCGGCATGAAACACGACCGGCATCTCATTCACCTTGCCGTGGCAGCTCACGCAACCCACGCCGCTCGCCACGTGGATGCTGTGGTTAAAATAAGCGTAATCAGGCGTCTTGTGGACCTTGACCCATTCCAGAGGCTTGCCTGTCTCCACCGATTCCTTGATCTTCGCGATGTGAGGGCTGTTGGTCTTCACAAGCTGGTGGCAATTGTAGCAGGTGTTGGAGGATGGCACATTCGCCACGCCTGACTGCTCCACGAAACTGTGGCAATACCGGCAGTCCAGCCCAACCTGACCAACGTGGGTAACGTGTGAAAACGGGATTGGCTGATTCGGTTGATAGCCCACGCGGGTGTACTTCGGAGTGAAGTAATAGTTGATCGCTGCTGCCACGCCGCCCCCTATGAATACAAGGGCAACCAGCAGCTTGAGCGGCAGCGTATTGGTCCAGCGGGGAAAGGTATTGGGCATCGGATTGAGCGAGTGCGGGAGGGCATTTATGAGCTTGTGAAAACTTTCACAAGCTGAAAAGCATAATTTCTTTCAGGGGCGACGAGACGCGGGTGGCATGGTAGGGGATCACCAAGCCATCCGCGGGAAAGTTCGCGCCCGGTATGAGCCCCCGCGCCGCGCGATGCAACGGAAAAATCGCGGGCCAGTGAATTTAACAGCCGTTACGCGCCCCGCATGGCGACGAGGCTGTCGTTGGATGAACTCCATGAGCCCTCAGTTGTTTGCCTAATCACGCGCAAGCGCGCTCGCCTTGCAGCAGTTCGGGAAAGTGGAGGACCAGGACGGAGGCCACATGGGAATTGAACATTGCGAGTTATGGGCCGGGTGTTAAGGATGCCGCCTCTGTAGCCCCCATGAATGTCACGCGCCTGCTCAGATTTGTGTTGCCGTTTATGCTCCTGCTGTCGCTGCTG
>JANOZA010000821.1:0-2090 GCA_031429155.1 Verrucomicrobiota bacterium
GCGCCACGCGGGCCTTGAATTCGGGATCGTGTCTTCTGCGTTTGGCTTTCATTTGGTGTGGTGTGGTTGGGGTTTACTCCCCGCACCCGACCTCCACAAATCATAGCTTAGCTCCTGGCCCGAATTTCGGGGTCCGCCTCATAGAGGGGTGGAAGAAATAAGGGTGGACCTGCCAGAAGCGGTCCATGACCGGTATGGAGCGAAATACATAGCGCGCCGGTTTCTCGACACCCGTGGGTATGACTGGGTGCTCTTTCTTGACTGCGATTGTATCGCGATGGGTTCTATTCTGCATTGGTTCGCCGGCTCATGGGATGTGCGATTCGTGCCGGAAAGGGGAATGCCTATCAATCTGGGGCAGTTTAACGCTTATCTGAAACCCGTAGAAATGACCGGGCTGAGACGGGACGGTATCAACAGCGGCACATTTATCGTACGAGCAGGCATATTTCACAAATTGATGCAGCAGTGGGAGCGAATTGATCGCCGGGAGCCTCTGCGGGAGAAAGGGGCCTGGGATCAGCCTGCGTGGAATCGACTAATGCTGGATACCAGGTTCTCAACCACGCCCCTGCCCCGCGGGCAGTTAGGGCTATATTTCCAGAACCGGAATCTGACTGATCAAATGCGTCACTGTGTGATCCATTTTGCCGGAGCCGATGCCGAGGAAAAACTTTTGCTGATGCAGATGGCCCATGTGGGGCGGTTTTATGGTGGCTCAAGTTCTCCTCTGTTGGAGGCTCTGGAGAGATAACAAGCTTTACTCACCTCCCCCGTAAAGCTGGGGATTGAGCGCAGGGTCGTTGTACATCTTGAACTGCCGGTAGCGGGCGAAGCGTCGGCGGCCTGCGTGGAAATCGTCCATGAGTGTCAGGAGGCATCCGGCGAGGTCTGCGCGCTGATGGCGGATTCGCGCGAGTTTGGCGGCGGCGGCGGTGCGGTGGGTTTCCGTGGCGGTGGGGCGCTCGGATTCCTCGCGCATGTGGTATTCCTTGAGCGCGAGAATGGAGAGGCGGTCAATAATCATGCCGGGCGTCTCGGAATGGAGAGGAGCCTCAGCGGGCATGGATGGCAGGCTGGACATGAGGGCGGAATCCATGCGCTCAATGCAGTCGTTCCGCTGCTGGTTGTGGCGATCGATGGCTCGCTTGGCCTGCACAATGCGCTCCGGCGGCAGGTCATCGCGGCGGGCGATGTCCTCCTCGTGCCAGAGGAGAAAATTGTGCAGGTGATTCTCCTCCACGAGGCGAAGGAAGCCACCCGCTGTGACGGCAGGCGGGGTCTCATGCCAAAAAGCGGTCCACCTTTTCTGGTGTTCGGCGATGCTGTCGGGAATCATGTTGTCGGATACTGCGGCCCCCTTCCCGGACAGCCAGGGTTATTTCCAGGTCATGTCGTAAAATCCATCGCGCGGCTGGATGTGGACCACGGGCAGTCCCTGATCGCTCAGCAGAGGGCCAAGAGGTCCAGTCCACTTGCGAAGCCTTCCTCCACTGGGAAATCGGTCCGGGTGAACTGCGGCCTCACTTGCCGCCGGGCGTGGAGCTTGATCTCCACGGCGGCACCGCGTGGATCGGTGTAGTGCCATTCGATATGAAAGGCGTCACTCGCCGCGGCCTTCCAGCCTGGCGCCCGGTGAGTGACTTCCCGGAGATCAATGTGCGTACGTATGTGACCGTGGACGGCAAGCCCGGCGTCTGGTTCTTTAGCCTGGATGTAACCAACCGTCTCGCCGTATGGGCCGCGCGTACTTTTTATCATCTGCCATACTTCCACGCGGAGATGAACGTGAGGAAGGCTGGGGAGACCGTCCACTACGGTCACCGTCGCGGCGAATTTGTCTTCAGCGCCAGCTACCGTCCTGCTGAGAAAATCGAAGCCGAGGCCGGCTCATTTGAGACTTGGGCTACTGAGCGCTACTGCCTCTACACTGCCGACCGCGCAGGCAACCTCTACCGCGGCGAAGTCCAGCATCCCCGCTGGCCGCTGCATCGAGCGGAGATCGAGATCACTGAGAACACGATGCTCCAAGGCTGGAACACAGGGCCGATGCATCCCTCGGTTCTCTTTTCGCGCCACCTTCCCGTCGT
>JANOZA010000822.1:0-14264 GCA_031429155.1 Verrucomicrobiota bacterium
CGCCGCGATGCTTTCCATGCCGAGCGCATCCAGATAATCGCAAGCCGCCGCCATTCCGATAGCCCCCGCGATGGGCGGCGTGCCGGCCTCAAACTTCCCAGGCGCCGCGCGAAACGTGCTGCGCTCGTAGCGCACGCTTTCGATCATTTCGCCGCCGCCATGGAATGGCGGCATATCCGCGAGCGCCTGCGCCGTGCCATAGAGCGCACCTATGCCGGTCGGTCCGCAAATCTTGTGGCCGGAGAACGCGAGGAAATCGCAGCCGAGCGACTTCACGTTCACCGGAATGTGCCCCACGCTTTGCGCGCCATCCACCAGCGTCGTGATGCCGCGGCTCCGGGCCAGCGCACACCACTCCGCCGCCGGTGTGATCGTGCCTAGCGAGTTGGAGATGTGTGGAAAGGCAAAGAGTTTCACCTCTTCCGTGAGCAGTCCTGGCACCGCCGCTTCGTCCACCGCACCATCTTCGCCGAGCACCAGCACGAACCGCAGCACCGCGCCATGCCGTTCCGCCGCAAGCTGCCACGGCACCAGATTGCTGTGATGCTCCAACTCCGTGAGCAGAATGACATCGCCCGCCCGCAAGTTCTTCTCACACCACGCCCGCGCCACCAGATTGATCGCCTCCGTCGTACCGCGCGTGAACACAACTTCCTCTTCCTCCGCCCCAATGAACCGCGCCACCCGCCGCCGTGCCGCTTCATACATGTCCGTGGCCCGCGCGCTCAGTTCATAGAGCCCGCGATGCACGTTGGCATTGTCGTGCTCGTAGTATCGCGACAGCGCATCAATCACCACCTGCGGCTTCTGCGAACTCGCCGCACTGTCAAAATACAGCAGCGGCTCGCCATTCGCCTGCACTTGGCTGAGAATGGGAAACTGCGCACGCACCGCGCGCCAGTCTGGATTGGGAGATGTCATTCCGCGTAAGGGAATGTGGCGCTCAGGCCGCGCAAGAGGGCAGGGCTGATTCCAACTCATGTGCTCAGCGAGCAAAGGGCATCACCTGCATCCAACCACGAAGTGGTTGCGTCCCGATAGCCCGGGGTTGCCGACGAAGGAGGCTACCCCGGGTCTGCATCGGAACAATCTCTCAACCCGAAACGGGTTGCGTCATCCCGGGAGCCGCCCGCATTACCAAAGATGACGGAACCACGTTGTGGTTCTGTAATTCTGCGGACGAAACCCGGGGTAGTCGCTCGTTTCTCGCGCCAACCCCGGGCTATGGAGACGAAGTCCCGTTGGGATTCGGCACAATCCTCATCTTGAAACCAAATTGGCATCAGGTGGAGAAAGGTGCCGAAAATCACGAACGACGCAGCCCGGCCATGAACTCTTCGTGGCTCAACTCTCTTGCCCGGCCTTCTTCCAGTTCCAATTCCCGCCGGTCGGCCTCTGCGAGTAATTCCTCCTCGTCCCAAGCCGCTGGAGAAACACTGTGGCCCCTGGGAGCATGGCTTCTGCCGGCGGATTTCAGATTATCTGTGTTCATAATGACCTGCTGCTCAAACAGACTGCAATTCCTGGGAATTGTGAAGCGTTCCTCATTTTATTGTCGGTTTCGGGGCACTATCACCTGATGCAGGCGGACTTGAGCCGGTGGATTTCAGAGCCGCCCCGAGTTTTTCCACAAGCAATTCAAGCAAGTGAGCAGTCGTTTGCTCGTAAGGACCGGGAAAAATGATAAGGAGTGGATCACGGGCTTTGACAAGTTGCCGCATGAATATGATATCAACTGCTGCATAAGGATGTCCATCAATGATCACGACCAGTTCCGCCGACTGCGGCTTCTCCAGGTAGCGTTGGAGTTTCAGAAGCCCGTTGTCAGACAGCCGGAAGGCCAGGCCTGGGAAAGGCGCAGAGGCAATCTCTGTGGTGTCCCGCTTCACACTCTCGACATCAGACAAAGTCAGAATGGCAGACTTTTTGAGATGCCCTGAGTGTGGCTTTTGATCCACGGCTCCATAGTAAGTGTATGGAGTTGCCTCTGAGGTGTTTTCCTTTGTGACAGGATGAAGTGCAAACAATTCGCGTGTCTTTTCTTCCGCCGCAGGGCAGATGGCAAACGAACTCAGGAGAATGAGGAGTAGCAGGAGCGTTTTCATTGGCGTGGGGTTCTGGACCAGTTGCGGTTCTTGCGTTGAACTGTAATCGCCAATTTCATACATTCCAACAACCTGTCCGGCTTGCACCCCGGTCAGCTCTGCGCCACGCATAGCTCCCTCCTTTCCGGGAGGCTGGTCCGATGGCCGGTGTTTTGAGTCCCGAATACAAACACACAGCGCCCCGCAGGGATGCGGCGGCGGGGGCTGCGCTTTGTCAAAAGGTGGCGGGGACGAAGGTTTGGGCGAAGCGGCTGGCGGCGCTGTCGAAGAAGAAACGGAAGCCGGTGGCGCTGGAGCATGTGAGTGGTGCGGCGCAGGCGTTTGCGGCGGGGGTGGTGCTGCATTCACTGTCGGGCGCGCGGAGGGTGTGGGTGCTGGCGCATGATTTGCGGGCGCAGGAATCGCTGTCGCATGATTTGGGCACCTGGTGGGGTGACACGCAGTTCTTTCCCGAGCGCGAGGAACTGCAAATCGCGGATGCAGTGCCGGATGTGGAAATGCAGGCAGAGCGACTGGCGATTCTGCGCGGGCTGGCATCGCGGCCTGACAAGATGGAAGTGCTCGTGCTGAATGCCGCCTCGCTCGGCGAGATGGTGCCGCGGCCGCAAGCGCTGGCGCAGTCGGTGGTGACGGTGAAGCCGGGTGATTCACTCGACATGGAGTCGCTGGGCGCGCAGTTGGAGGCAGCGGGATACGATCGTATGCCGCAGGCGGCGGACCGCGGGCAATTCGCGGTGCGTGGCGGCATCTTCGATGTCTATCCCTGGCAGACGGAACTGCCGCTGCGCATCGAGTTGTTCGATCGAGAAGTGGAGAGCATCCGGCAGTACGATCCTGACACCCAGGTGTCCGTGGGCCGCGTGACGGAGGGCAGCATTCTGCTGAATTCCGGCGAGCTGGACATGGAACTCTGCGCGCTGGAAGAGTGCATCGGCGAAGAAGATCTGGTGATCGCGGTGGAATGGAACACAGGCGTCTCGCTTGTGCTGGCCGACGGGCGTCCCGCCTGTCGGGTGGCTGCAGGCGAGACGCCCGCGAGCCAGCACCGGCTGGAAGCCCGTGTTCCGGATGTTTGGATTACATCCGGCACGGTGCCGGACGGCGATGAGGGCGAGGAGAACTTCGATACCGCGTGCCACGATGAACCGGTGGGATCATTCGAGGCCGGCGACTTCGTGCTCCAGGAAAAACGCCGCGAGGAATTCGTGCTCCAGCTTTGCCGCTGGCACGCGGAGGGCTGGCGCGTCTGCATGTTCTTCAACAACGAAGGGGAGATCGAACGGTTCAACGAACTCATCCGCAACGAAGCGCTGGACGAAGGATTCCTCGAAATCCAGCTCGGTCAGGTGACGCAAGGCTTCACCGTGCCGGCGGCGAAACTCGCCGTGCTCAGCGATGCGGAAATCTTCGGCCGCTACCAGCACTCGCGCGCACGGCGGCTCATCACGGCGCAGCGGCGGTCGCGGAAGCGCGCGCCGCTCGACTTGTCAGACGTGCAGCACGGCGATTTCGTGGTGCACCAGGAATTCGGCATCGGGAAATACGGCGGGCTCATCCGCCGCGGCGATGGAGCGGGGAACGAGGAGGACGTCGTCGTCATCGAGTATGCCGAGCAGTCGAAACTCTACGTGCCGCTGCCCCAGGCGTGGCTGATTTCCAAATACGTCGGCCTCGGCAAGAGGACGCCGGAACTCAGCAAACTCGGCGACGGGAAATGGAAGAAGACCAAGTCGCAGACCGAGAAGTCCATCTTTCAATACGCTGAGCGCCTCATCCAGATGCAGGCCGGACGGCAGACGGCAATGGGCTTCGCTCATCCGCCCGACAACAAGTGGCAGCGGGAATTTGAGCACTCGTTCCTTTATAAAGAAACGGTGGACCAGTTGAAGGCCATCGAGGAGTCGAAGCACGACATGGAGAGCCCGCGCGCGATGGACCGGCTCATCTGTGGTGATGTCGGTTTCGGCAAAACCGAGGTGGCGATCCGCGCGGCATTCAAAGCCGTGATGTCCGGCAAACAGGTCGCCATGCTCGCTCCTACGACGGTGCTCAGTCAGCAACACTTCCACACCTTGCGTGAGCGGATGTCCGACTATCCGGTGCGCGTGGAGGTGCTAAACCGCTTCCGCACCGCCGCGGAATCGCGCAAGGTTCTCGCATCGCTGGCCGCTGGAGAGGTGGACATCATCGTCGGCACCCACCGGCTCATTTCCAAAGACGTCGTCTTTAAGGATCTCGGCCTCGCCGTCATAGATGAGGAACAGCGCTTCGGCGTCGTCCACAAAGAGAAGTTCAAAGAACTGTTCCTCGCGGTGGATGTCCTCACACTTTCCGCAACGCCCATTCCCCGCACCCTCTACATGGCCCTCATGGGCGTGCGCGACATGAGCACCATAGACACACCGCCCGCCAACCGCACGCCCGTGGAGACCGTCATCTGCGGCTACGACGAGCGCGTCATCAAGAAGGCCATCGAACGCGAACTGAAGCGAAAGGGCCAGGTGTTCTTTCTGCACAACCGCGTCGGCAGCATGGAGCGCATGGTGGAGAAAATCGCCGCGCTGTCGCCGCCGGGCGCACGCATCGAATCCGGCCACGGCCAGATGGAGGAGGGCATGCTGGAGGAAGTCATGCAGCGCTTCGTTTCCGGCGAGACCGACATCCTCGTCTGCACCACCATCATCGAGAGCGGGATAGACATACCCAACGCCAACACCATCATCATTGACCGCGCCGACCGCTTTGGCCTCGCCGATCTTTACCAACTCCGCGGCCGCGTGGGCCGCGCCGGACACAAGGCCTATGCCTATCTGATGATCCCGCGCAGCGAGATGACCAGCGGCGACGCGCGGAAGCGCATCAACGCCATGAAGCAATACACCGCTCTCGGCAGCGGATTCAAAATCGCCATGCGCGATCTCGAAATCCGCGGCGCGGGCAATCTCCTCGGCACGCAGCAGAGCGGCCACATCGTCGCCGTCGGCTTCGATCTTTACTGCCAGATGCTCAAAGCCAGCGTCGCGCAGTTGCAGGGAAAGAAAACGTCAGGCCGCGTGGAGGTGCTCGTCACCATAGACTTCATCGCCTTCAGCGAGGCCGAGCACCGCAAGTCCCACGGCCTGAAAATCCCGGCCTACATTCCGGAGAGTTACATCACCGAGGCCAGCCAGCGCATTCCCGCGTATCGCCAGCTCGCCGAGCTGACGACGGTGAAGGAACTCAACGAACTCATCCAAATCTGGCGCGACCGCTTTGGCCGCCCGCCGGAGGAAGTGGACACCCTGCTCCGCTGCACGGAGTTGAAACTCCAGGCCCACCGCGCGGCATGCAGCAGTGTGGAAATCAAAGACCACAAGCTCATGCTGATGCGCCGCGGCGACTACATCCTCATGGACGGCAAGTTCCCCCGCCTCCGCGAAAAGTCCCCGCCCAAGGAGCGGCTGCTGGAGGCAGTGGATCTCCTGCGGCAACTGTAGCGGGCAGGGCACCACCGGGTCGAAGCAGAGACGCCAGCGACAGAGCCAGATTCCACTCCTCACTTCGAAACCGGCGGGCCGGCCCTTTGCAGTCAGACGGTCCTGCGACGGCGGCGGCTGAGAGCGACGAGGACGGCAGCCCCACCAAGCATGGAGGAGGAAGGTTCGGGCACGTAAACCAGGCGGATGTCGTTGCCGGTGCTGCCGAGGTAGGTGATGGTCCAGTAGTCTTCCGCAGTCGCTGTTTCCGGCACCGGCCAGGTGGCGGAGTCGCCGAAGCCTTCGGGCATCCCGGTGAAGGTGCCGCTGCCGGCGATGGCATCCACGTCGTCGTTGAGCCAGATGTCGAAGAGGGCGTTCTGGGCCGGGACGTAGCCATCAATGAGGCTGACCGCGAGCAGGCCGCCGTTGAGGGTGAGGGTGCCGGTGGTGTTAATTTGATCGTGGAAGCCGGAGCCGTTGCCGGCAGTGGCTCCGCCGATTTCGATGAACACGTCGGCGGAGCTGGTGGCGCTGCCGGTGTTAAGAATACCAGGGCTGCTGCCGGGACGGACGGAGGAGCCGGCGGTGAAGGCGACGGGGCCGGTGGCTCCGCTGCCGGAGAGGGTGGCGGTGCCGTTGACGGTGAGGAGGCTGCTGGCGGCGATGCTGGAGCCGACTTCGAGGTGGAGGGTGCCGGCATTGACGGTGGTGATGCCGGTGTAGCTGTGAGTGCCGGCGAGGGACATGGTGCCCGCGCCTGCTTTGATGATGCCGCCGACTCCGGCGGCGGTAATGGTGGCGGCGTCCGTGTTCTCCAGTTCGGTGGAGACGAAGAGGTCCACCGCCGGGGAGGAGGTCACGTTGCCCACGGTGAAGGTGCGGACGCCGCGCAGGGAAATGCCGCTGTCGGCATTCGTCCGGGCGATGTCGCGCGTGATGGTGGAGGCGACGGTGCCGGTGACGGTGACGTCTCCGTTGAGCTGGAAGTTTTCGGTGTCGTAGCTGCCGACACCGGAGGGGGCGGTGGAAACGGTGCCGCCACTGAGGTTGAGCGCGCCGATGTGGGCGTGGTTGCTGGTGGGGCCGGCTGCGAGGGCGGCTCCGGCGGCGATGTTGAACGTGGGGGCCGTGAGCGCAGTATTCCACGGGTTGGTGGCTCCGGCGACGAGGGCTCCGGCGTTCACGTTGACGATACCGGAGAAGTTGCCGCCGGCGTTGAGCACGACGGCGGTGGTGGCGTCGCCGTTGATGGCGAGGGTGCCGGCTCCGGCGGCGCTGTTGAGCGCGCCGGGCTGGATGACGAGGCCGGTGCGCCGGTAGTCCAGGGTGGCCCCGGCGGCGACGGTGGTGGCTCCGGTGCCGAGGTTGCCGGTGGCTCCGCCGTTGCCGATCTGGAGGATGCCGCCATTCACGGACGTGGTGCCGGAGTAGGTGTTGGCTCCGGTGAGGATCTGGGTGCCGAGACCCATCTTGATGACTGAGAGGACGCCGCCTTCCAGGGTGCCGTCGGTGGCGTTGGTGCCGTTGCCGCGGAGGACGCCGCTGAAGTTTCCGTTCCCGTCGCCGTTGCCGATGGTGATGGAGCCGGCATTGGCAGCGGCCCAGAAGGTGCCGACATCGCCAGCGCCGTTGAGGCCGCCGATGGTGCTGTTGCCGCCCCGGCCTGCTCCAAAGGCGGCGCCGGCAGCGACGGTGACCGCGGCGGTGGTGTTGATGTTGCTGACTGTCGTCTGGTCCCGGGAGAGGGTGCCGGTGTTGACGTTGATGGTGCCGGCCATGGTGAGTCCATTGGCGACGCCCACGGTGGTCCAGCCGCCGGCGAGGCCGGAACCGCTGTTGTTGATGTTCAGAATGCCGGTGCCGGAAATACTGGTGCCGAGAATGGTGCTGCGGCCGGCGAATCCCTGGACGGTGCGGATGGAATTGAGGGTTCCGGTTCCACTGACGGTGATGGGGCTGGCGAATAACGTGGTGTCCTGGAGAGCCAGCGTTCCGTTGCTCAGGGTGGTCGCCCCAGTGTAGATGATCTGGTTGCCGGCCAGCGTTTGGGTGCCGGAGCCGGATTTAGCGATGGCCATGAGGTTGGTCCCCACGGCCGCGACGGTGTCGGCGTTGCGAATGTAGCCGTTATATTGATAAGTGCCGCTGCCGTCGAGGGTGAGCGTGGAGGTTGCGTAAGTGGCGATGGTATTGCCGAGTTCGCGGTTCTGAATGACGGCACCGTGCTGGGTAGCTGAAAGGGAGGGTGTGGTGATGCCGGCGAGGGCCTGGTTGGTGCCCATGAGGTCAACGCGCGCCCATGCGCCGTTTGGATTCTGGAAGTTCATCAGCACGTTGCTGCCGAACTGGCCGGAGGCCGACATGCGGAGGTTGGCCTCACCGGTGGTGCCGAGGCCGAAGTTGACGACCGCGTTGTTGCCGATGGCGGTGACGCCGCCGGTTTTGGCGAAGACGACGCTGCGGGAGTTGGCGCTGCCCGCGGTGCCTATGTCGAGCGTGCCGTTGAACGTGTTGGCCGTGCCGCCGCCGAAGGTCAGGTTGCCGGAGACGCTCTCCACACTCACCGCGCCGGTGCCGTTGTTGGTGATGGCGGAGTTGACGACGGTGGTGTTGGCGGTGGGATTGATGAAGGAAATCCGTCCCGCCGTGTTGTCGGCGCCGCCGGCGGTGAGGATCCCGGGAGTGCCGACGAGGCCCACAGTGAGGGCACCGGAGCCGGTCTGAGCGGTGACACCGCCGTTGACACCGAGCCGGAGCGTCTGCCCTGCGAGGTCAATGGTGCCCGCGGAAGCACCGCCGGTGGCGCTCTGCGTGATGGTGGAGACGGTGGTGACGGCGCTGCCGAGGGTCAGATTGGCAGCGGCACCGGTGCCTTCGATGATGCGGACGTGGGTGCCGGGGGCGTCGGTGATGACTTTGCTGCCGGTGAGGCGGACGAGGTCGGTGAAGGTGGTGAACTCGCGGACCCCGAGGGTGTTATCGTAAGTGGCGAGGTTGCCGTTGATCGTGGCCCACGGGCCGATGATGCCATCCGAGAGAACGGGAGCGGCGGTGAAGAGAATGCGGTTCCGGGTATCGGCCCCGAGGCCGGTGCCCGTGAAGTTGACGCCGGCCCCCGCATTGCGGGTGAGCGAGGCCAGAGTGAGGGCAGAGGTCTGGCCGCTCGCGGCCTGGCTGGCGGCGACCGTGCCGGCACCGCCAAGTGTCAGCGCGCCGGCAGTCTCGGAATAATTGGCGGCGCCCGCGGTGTGGGCGAAGTTGAAGGTGCCGCCATTCATGGTGACGGGCAGGGCGTTGGCGACTCGGTTGCCCGAGTTTGCGGCGGCAGTGTTGTCGAGGAGGAAGGTACCGGCATTGACGGTGACACCTGTGCTGTTGAGGATGGCACCGCCGGCACCACTGAGGCTCAGAGTGCCGCTGTTGACCACGGTGGCTCCGCCGTAGGTGTTGGCGGCGGTGAGGATGACCTGCGAAGCGCCGGCATTGGCCGTCACGTTCCCGGGGCCGGAAACAACATTCGAAAGCGTGAGGTTTTTCCCGGCGAATACCGACGTGAGTGTCGCGCCGGCGGTATCCACGAAGACGGTGCCGGAGAGCGTATGGTTGCCGTCCTCATTGCGGAGGGTGCCGCCGTTGACGGTGAGGTTATTGCCGATGGTGAAGGCGGCGTCGTTCTTGATCCAGAGGCGGAGGGTGCCGCCGGTGTTCACGGTGACGCCGCCGGTGCCGAGGGCGCTCACGCTGGCGGTCGGAACGCCGGTGCCACCGCTGCCGACGGAAACGATGCCGGCATTGATGGTGGTGCCGCCGGTGTAAGTATTGGGAGCCCGGAGTGTCAAAACACTGGCCGCCGCCGCCTGGTTCTTGACGATGGCGATGGTGCCGGTGCCGCCGCCGATGATGCCATTGACGGTCGCGCCAGTGGTGGAATTGGCGGTGCCGAAGGTGAGCGTCTGGGTGCCGGCCGCGCCGCTGGTGATGTTGCCGGCGATGGTGCCGTTCTCAGGACCAACGGAGGCGTCACCGGCGAGGGTGATGTTTCCTCCGAGCGTATTGGCGAGGCGGATGGCGCCGCGGCCTTCGGAGTTGCCGATGCCGGAGACGGTGATGCCGCCGTTGATGTTGGCGGCGGTGGCCCAGTACATCTGGGTGCCGGGGTCAATGGTCAGGGAGGCGGGCGTGGTAATCCCCGAGGCAGTCCACTTGTCCCCGGTGGCGGTGGCTCCGGAGGCCAGTGACAGGCGAATGCCACCGGTGAAGTTTAGGAGCGGAGTGGTACCGTTGAGGATCGTGTTGCGGGGGCTGGTGATGCCATCGGCGAAGAGTAACTGGATATTGCCGGCGCCGGAGAAGACGTTCGAGATGTTGACGGGGCCGGTGGCGGTGCTGACGTTATTTAATACCAGCGTGCTGCCGCCGCTGACGGCCACGGCTCCGGTGCCGAGGGCGGTTTGCCCCACATTGACCCGGGCGGTAAGGGTGCCTTCATTCAGGCGCACGCCTCCGCCAAAGGTGTTCACTCCGGTCAATGAGAGCGGGCCGCTGCCGGACTTGGTGAGGGAGACGGCACCGGTGCCATTTTGGGCGATGATGGTGCTGATGGTGGTTGCGCTGGCGCTCTGGTTGAGAACCAGCAGGTCGCCCGCGGTGTTGTCGGCTCCTCCGGCGGTGAGCGTGCCGGCTCCGCTGATGGTGAGTCCACCGGAGGCGGTGGGAGAAAGAATGCTGCCCGCGGCTCCGAGTCGGAGGATGCGGGTGGTGGCCACGTCCACGGTGGCCAGGCCGCCGGTACTGGTGTTCGAGAGCGTGGCGATGGTGTTGGTGCCGGCACCGCCGAGGGTGATGTTGCCGCTGGCTCCCGCTTCGATGATGCGGGTATGGTTGGTCGCGCCGGTCACAATGGAGCCGCCGAGGCGGTTCACGTCGGCATAGGCTCCGGAGTAAGCGACGATGTTGGTGGCCCCGTCGTTCATGGCGAGACCGCCGGCGAGACTGACACCCGGGAGGACGCCGTTGACGTTGGGGGAGGTGGTGGTGGCGAGGCCCGCGGCGGCGACTTCGAGCGCACCGCCTGCATTGCGGGTGATGGCTCCAAGGGCGAGCCTTGCGGTGTTGGCACCGCTGCGGTTGAGGGTCGTGCCGCCACCGAGCGACGTGCTGAGGACGGCTTCGGTGTGGCTGCCGCTGGCTCCCGCGAGGGTGACGATACCGCCATTGAGGTTCAACACCGCGCCGTTGGCGAGCTTGGTCGTGTCATTGGTGCCGTAATTGAGCACGAGCGTGCCGCCGCCCACGGTGGTGACGCCGGTTTGGGCGTTGGTCGCGGAGAGGGTGAGCGCGCCAGGGCCGTCGGCCACCAGGGTGCCCGCACCACTGATGATGCCGGAAAGGGTCTGGGCGGAGGACGAGGCGAAGCGGAAGGTGGTGGCTGCGGCGAGGCTGAGCGTCGGGGTGTAATTGCCACCCGCGCCCAGAGTGCCCGCACCGGAGAGTTCAAGGGTGCCAAAGTTGACCGCCGTGGTGCCGGTGTAGGTGTTGGCCCCGCGCAGTTTGACCGCGCCGGCCTGCAAAGTCGTGCCGATGATCAGATTGGAAACGGTATTCTCTCCCAGCCCCTGCGAGATGATCCCGATGCCGCCACTGGCCGCCAGGGTGGTATTGCCCGCCATCGTGACGGTGCCGTTGAGCATCGTGGTGGCACCGCCGTTGCCGAAGCGGAGCGCGGACTCGTAGTTCAGCTCCCCGTAGCCGGTGCCGGAGATGGTGTAGTTCTGATTGAAATTGCCGCCTTCCCACATGCCGACGTGGCCGCCGGGGGTGACGATCACATTCTGAGTGCCGCCGAAGCCCATGCCGTTGGAAGCATTCGCAGCGAGCGTGGAAATCCGCCCGCCCTCGACGCGGACGGTGCCGTTGTAGTTGTAGGGCAGCGCGACGCTGCCCCAGCCGGAATCGTTGACCTTGCCGGTGGCGAGCGTCAGCGTACCCGCGCCGGTGTAGCGCGTCCAGGTCTGGGCGACCGCGCCGGTGGGGGTGTTGTAACGCACCCTGAGCGTGCCGGACGGCTGGATGTTGTAGTTGCCAACGATGGTCGGCTGAATGGTGCCATCGCCGAGTTCCAGCGTGCCGGCAGAGATCGTGGTGCCTCCGGTGTAGGTATTAGCACCCGTGAGGGTCTGGGTGCCGGCGCTGGACTTAACCAAAGCACCCGCTCCGCTGATAATGCCGCCGTAGGCACCGCTGCCCAGGCTGCCCGCTCCGCTGATCTCCAGAATCCCCCCGCCGATGCTGGTGGGGCCTGTGTAAGTGTTGGCTCCGGTGAGGACCAGCGTTCCGGTGCCGAGCTTCGCGAGGCCGAGCACGTTGGCGCCGGCGTTGGGATTGGCTATGACGGAGCCGTAAGTGAAGCTGCCGCCGGCATTGGTGGTGTCGAGGCCGATGCTGGATCCGGTCCTGAATCCGCCGGTGGCGGTACCGAGTGCCTTGAGCGTGTCCATGTTGCCCGAGGTGAACTCACCCGCTCCGCCCACATTGAAGGCGGCGGTGCTGCCGGAGTTGACGACGAGGTTCGTATCCGTCCAGGAGCCGGCGTTGCTGTTGTAGAGGGACTGCGTGTTCGCAAAGCGCAGCGTCCCGGCATTCACCGTGGTGGTGCCGGTATAGGTGTTGGCTCCGGTAAGGACGAGGAGTCCGGCGTTGTGCTTGGCAATATTGAACGCGCCGCCGCTGATCGCACCGTTGATGGTCATCGTGGACCCGCCGTCCTGGGAATTGAAGCCCGCATTGCCGGTGAGAGTGATGTTGCCGTTGAACGTCGCATTGTTTCCACCGGCGACCCGCAGCGCCCCCGGCTGGCCGGCTTCGCCCCAGCCGTCGCCGGCGATGGAGAAGGGCTGACTGTAGGTGCCGTTCCACGCGAGGAACTGGGAGCCGCTGTTAAAGACCATGTTGGTGATGCCGCCCAGGCCGGCGGGCGAAGCATCAATGCGCCCGTTGTCCAGTTGCAGCGTCCCGGTGAAACCGGCGTCGAAGGGCAAAGCCGCGGCGCTGTCCGTCCCCCAGTTGGCCCCGCTCACCTGAGCGGAAGTAAGGCGCAGCGTGCCGGCGCCACGGACCCGGGAAGCCCAGCCGCCGGTGGGGGCCGGGGTGGCAGTGAAGTTGTTCAGGTGAAGGGTGGTGCCCGCGGAGGTATTATAGAGACCACTGGTGACAGTGCCGTTCACGGCGGCGTTGCCGAGCTGCAGCGTGCCGGCGCTAAGAGTGGTGTTGCCCGTGTAGTTGTTCACGCCCGTCAGGATGAGCGTGCCGTCTCCTGCTTTGGCAAGGCCCGCAGCGCCGGAGATGATCGAACTGATAGTCGCGCTGATGCCGGTGCCCGCAGTGATGGTGGGCGTGGTGCCATTCAGCGTGAGCGTGTTGTTCTGAATGAGGTAGTTCGTGGTGTTGAACGTCAGGTCATTCGCCGTCACGCCGCCGACGGCGATGCTCACCGTGCCCGCGTTGTTGCCGAAAATGGCGTCATCATCCAGACCGCCGGGGATCGGCCACACCACGTTGTTCGCGCCATCCCACCAGTTGAGACTGGTATTGGAATCCCAGTCACCGGTCCCGCCGTCAGGATTGGGAATGACATTGCCGTTGCCGTCCCAAGTTAGGGAAGCGGCCTGCGCCTGCTGCGGCCATGCGGCGTTGAGGGTGAGCACCAGAGCGGCGAAGCGGAAGGGAATCCAGCGAAAGAGGGCGGAGCGTTTCATGGTGTTAAGAAGAGCGATGGGATCGTAAAGAACCGGATGAGCAGAAACAGGGTCGCAAAACGGAGTGCAAAAGGGACTGCACCCGCAGATTAATCGCCGGTTTTAAGTGATGCCTCATGGAATGGAAAGACTTTTTCCTGCCCCAACCAAAAATTCTTTGGCAAATTACCATAGTAAGTGAACTCAGTGAATTCCGGGCGGCCTGCCTTGAGTGGAATACGGTATGGCCCGCAGTGCGGATGGATCACCGCTGCGAAACAGTGGCGCGGAGGAAGACCCTGCTCCCAGTGGGGAATGCGGCGGACACGCGGAAGGTGAAGCGCGCAGCGGCGGAGATCAGGAACGTGACTGGCGGCGGCGGCGCATCAGGAGCAGACTGCCGGAGGCGAGCAGGAGGGCGGAGCCAGGCTCGGGGACGATGGTGAGGATGATGTCCTGGTTGCCATTGGCGAGACTGAGGGTGCTGAGATAGCCGCCGACGGCGCCAGTGAGGTTGGTGCCGAGCGTGCCGGCGACGGCGCTGTCGCCATCGAAGAGGGTGTAGATGCCGGTGGTGAAACCGGCGGCGGTGGAGAAGGCGAAGTCGTCGAAATTCATGCCGCCCGCGCCGATGTTGAGGAAGGAGTTGGTGAGGAGGACGCCGTCGGAGCCGGGATTGCCGAGTTCGAAGACCATGCTGGCGCTGGCGGCGGGGGCCACGGTGGCGCTGATGTCGAAGGTGCCGCCGGTGAGGTTGACGACGAGGACACCGGGGCTGTTGCCCTGAGCCTTATACGGAAGTCCGTCGCCCTGACCCCGCCAGGTCACAGCGGTTTCTGATCCTGGCTCGGCTTGTGAACGGGACGGCGCTGGCATCCCTCCGGGATGCGGACTTCTCGGGGGCGGTACGAGGCGTCTGCGCTCGTCCCTCGCTCCGACGCCTCGCTAATGGCTGCGACCCCTTGATG
>JANOZA010000823.1:0-3919 GCA_031429155.1 Verrucomicrobiota bacterium
GCCGGGAATACTCCGCTGAGAAACTCGGCGAGCAGACCGTGGCCGACAAAAAGGAGGAGAAGGCCGCACTCGAATCCTTCCGCGCGCTGAATGAAAAAGGGCAGTTCCAAAAGTACATCCTCGACAAGAACGAGGGCAAAAAGTGGCTCGATGATGCTGAAACCCGTTTGGCCAGGCTGGCCGGCATGTCCGACAAAGTTCTGGAAACCCCCGTCACTCTAAACGCCGCCCAAACCGGCCAGGGCTGGACGCTCACCTTCGGATTCGCAGACTTTAAGCTCAAGAAGATCGAATGCCGCCTCGATGCTCAGGGCGGGTTCACCGACACCGGCGTCGGGACCGTGCTCAATCCGCAAACCGGACTCCCGATCCCTAATCCCACCTTCAACGCCGGCAACCTTGCCGCCGGCGACCACACCATCGAGGTCCGCTACACCGACATGAGCGACAAGCTCAATGGCCCCTACTTGCTCCGGTTTAACACCGCCTCCGCCTCCCTCGCCGCGGCCAAACAGGCACTCAATCAGCTCAATCCTAACTGGCTCATGTTCCGCGACTACGACGGCAAGACCCTGCTCTACTTCACCGCCATCCTGTCCTACAGAGGCTCGTTGAAGACCATCCGTTATTCCCTCGACGGCGACACCCTCGACAAGACCTGGCCCTTCCAGCCGCCCTCGCCTGGCGAAGCCCCCTTCACCATCGGCGAAGGCCTCCCCTTCATTGCCGTCCCCGGCACTACCAAGTCCGCCTGCGTCCAGTTGGAGTGGGCCGACGGCACCCTCTCGGAAAAGAAGACGTTTCCCCGGCCCTGATGCGCGGCGGTGGCGGACGGGTTGAAAAGGATGCCGCGCTTGCGTCCTCATTGTCCCTGCCGCTGGGCGGGACATTCCGACACAAGCGCCCATCCCCTGGCACCCTCCACCGCCAGCCTGCACACCCGCGCTCATCCGGAAAACACCTGTGCGCCGGAAATTTACACCTGTTTTTTCCCAAAAAACACCTGTGCGGACTTTCCGGACAGGTGTGCGGACGATCCGCGCACCTGTTTTCGGGGTATATTTCGAACACCGGCGCCGAAAACACCTGTGCGGAAGTTCCGCACACCTGTTTTTTCCCGCCGCACACCTGTGCGGAAGTCCCGCACACCTGTAAAGTCCCCCTGCGACTTCCATCACCTCCGAATACACCTGTGCGGAAGTTCCGCACACCTGTCCGCTTTTCCCGCACACTTGTGCGGAACGTCCGCACATCTGTTTTTCGCTCCGGCGGGCATTTCCTCACAAGACCTAACGCTGCCTAACGCCAAATCAGGGCATTTTGGCGCATTTTCCAGGGAATACCGATCCGACCGTCGTAGTCCCCCGGAGCCAGCCTTGGCCGCCACCCCTCCCGTGATCCATCACCCCACTGATCACGCGAATGGGGCAAAGATTTTTTGACTTCCAGGACGCCGTGGCTAAAAGCGCATGGAATTAATACCTGCTCGACCATGAAATTACAATCCATCCTCCTTCCTTGCCTCGCCTGCTGTCTGTTTCCCGCAGCATCCCAGGCCGTCTTGACCTCAGTTTACCGCTTCGATGAAACCAGCGGCGCGACCACCGCGGATACCATCCGGGGAGCACCCGGCATCGGTAACTTGAATGGCGGTACCTCATTCGTCGCCGGCAAGATTGGCAATGCCGTGGATCTCAATGGATCGACCGGCTACATCACCGCGCTGAACACTGTGCCGACCGGGACGACTTCCTATAGCGTCGCCGCATGGGCCTGGGCCGACAGCGCCCCTGTCTGGGGCTCGATCGTGAAGAACTGGGGCGGTGCGACCCCAGGTGCGTTCCATTTGGGATTCGATAATGCCAGCGGCCGGATCAGCAACTACGTGAGCGTTCCCACCCCTGGTCCAGCAATCGCAACCGGCGTTCTCAGCCTGGGTGCGTGGCACCACATCGCGCTCACCTATGATGGCGGTGGCGCTACGCAAACGCTTTACATTGATGGTTCAGCGGTGTCCACCGTCGGTGCCTCCTCCAGCCTCACGGCCATCGGAACGCTCATGGGCATCGGCGTGAAACTCGGCGACACTCAGGTCGGTCCTGATGGTGGAGCCCCTGGCTTCTGGGACGGCAAGATAGACGACCTCGCTTTCTGGAGCAATACGCTGACGCCTGCAGAAGTGCTGACCATCAAGAACAACGGCGACCTCGGCATTGGTGTCGGAGTGCCTGAGCCGGCTTCCTTCTCATTCCTCGCGCTGGCTGCCCTCGGGCTCGTACGCCGCCGCCGCTAATTTGGCGTCCGGTTCACAATATGACTTTACCCCGGAGGGCGGGTTTCGGTATCATGCCGGAACCCGCCCTTCGCTTATTCCCTTATGAGAACGATCCTCCTCACTGCCAGCCTCGCGCTTTGCCCGCTCACACTCCATGCCGCCCTCACTGACGGACTCGTCGCGCAGTATAAGTTCGACGAGACCAGCGGCACTGTCGCTGCCGACCATATCCGCGGCGCGGCGGGCAATGGGACGCTGACAAATTTCCCCGGGACGCAATGGGTCGCCGGGCGGATCGGCGGCGCCGTGACTTGCGATGGTGTGAATGACTGGATCACGACGCCTGACGCCATCGCCAGCGGCGCGACGGCCATGAGTTTCAGCGGCTGGGTGTGGGCCAACTCACGCCCGACTTGGGCTTCCATCGCCAAGAACTGGGGCAACTCCGCATCCGGGCAGTTTCACTTCGGCCTGAATGCTGCCGACGGACGCCTGAGCAACTACCTGACCAACGGCACGAATGTCATCGATCCCACGCAATTCCCCACCGGCTCATGGCAGCAGGTGGCCTTCACCTACGATGGAGCGACTCACCGGGTCTATCGCAATGGAGCACAGGTCGGCTTCCTGACCACCGCCACCACGCTCGTCCGCAGCAGCCCGACGGTGGCATTGGGTGTGAAGACCGACAATGGCGGCACGGTCCCCGACACTGGTGCTCCGGGCTACTGGAATGGAAAGTATGACGACTTCGGGTTCTGGAACCGGGCGCTGACTGCTGCGGAGGTGCTGCAAATTTACAATGCCGGCCTCACAGGAGTGGGCATCGGCGGGACGCCGGCTCCCACTATTACCAGCTTCACCGCCAGCCCGGCGAACGTGCCCGCTGGCGGCATCACGACGCTTTCGTGGTCAGTGCAGAATGCCGTGACCCTGACACTGAACGGCGGCGCGTTCTCCAATCAGAACGTCACCGGCCAGACGAGCATCGTCACCGCGCCGCTGGCCGCTGACGTCACCTTTACTCTCACCGCCACCAATGCCGCCGGTCCAACCAGCGCGAACCGCCTCGTCGGCGTCGGCGCGTCGGTGCAGCAGCCGGTGATCAATGAATTCCTCGCCGCCAACGACACCGGCCTGCTCGATGCCGTCATTGATGGCGACCGCGAGGACTGGATCGAAATCCGCAATCCCAACACGCTCTACTCGCTCGAACTCGGCGGCTACCATCTCACCGATGAGCCGGACAATCTCGACAAATGGACGTTTCCCGCCGTGACGATGCCGCCGCTCAGCTACCTCGTCGTCTTCGCGTCGGAGAAGAACCGCGTCATCGCCGGCCAGCCGCTGCATACCAATTTCAAGCTCTCGGAGAACGGCGAATACCTCGCGCTCGTGAAGCCGGACGGCGCGACCATCGTGCAGCAGTTCTCGCCGACGTATCCGAATCAGACTTCCGACATCAGCTACAGCAGCGGGGGCTATCTGGCGACGCCCACGCCCGGCGCGGTGAACTCCGCGCTCGCCGGCCCGGCCATCACCGCGGTGACGGAAAATCCCGTGCCGCCGCTGGATGCGGATAACCTCACCATCAATGCCACCCTCACTCCGCAGGGTGGAGCGACCGTTACCGCAGCCACGCTC
>JANOZA010000824.1:0-8410 GCA_031429155.1 Verrucomicrobiota bacterium
CACATATGGGGTTATTTCTTTTACGTTGTACACCTAATAATAATTGGGGTCCCGGGTCCTCGCGCTGCCCCCCCTGCGCGGTAACCCCCAAACCACGGCGGCTGCCGCAAACTTCTGCCGCCTTCCCTTTTTTGGAGCAATAGTCGGCAGCAATTTCCGGCAGTCCCGGCCTTGGGAACCCCGAAGGGGTTCGCCATGAATAGCCGGGGGTGGGCGACGCAGGAGCCTACCCCCGGAGCAGAGCAAAGGCAGCCTCTACCCCGGCGGGGTAGGCCAATGCCGGATGCGTGCTCCTCCCCACATTGGCGAACCCCTCCGGGGGTCATTCTCCCTATCCTGCATACCGGGGGTTCCGCGGTGCTCCACCCCCGGCTATTAAAGGCGAACCCCTCCGGGGTTCACTGCCTCCCGGGAGCACAGGCTTTCCGGAAACTACTTTTGGCAACTGCTCTAACCGTCAACCGGTTCAGCCACGCAACCGGCACTTCGCTTCGCCGCCGAGCACGCCGAGAAAATACTCGATCGTCGTGCGGATGCCGTCCTCGAACTCCACCTTCGGTTCCCACCCGAGCAGCGTGCGCGCACGCGTGATGTCCGGCTTACGAATCTTCGGATCATCCACAGGCAGCGGACGGTGCTCGATCTGCGACGGCGTCTCCACCATTTTCAAAATCGCCTCCGCGAACTGGAGGATCGTCATTTCATGCGGATTGCCGATGTTCACCGGCAGATTCTCGCTGCTCTGACTGAGCCGGTAGATGCCGTCTATGAGATCGGAGACGAAACAAAACGACCGCGTTTGGGAACCGTCGCCAAAGATGGTGAGCGGCTCGCCTCTCAATGCCTGGCCGATAAACGCCGGCACCACTCGCCCGTCGGCCAGTCTCATGCGCGGACCGTAGGTGTTGAAGATGCGAACGATGCGCGTGTCGAGCTTGTGCGCCCGGTGGTAAGCCATGGTGATGGCCTCGGAGAAGCGCTTGGCTTCATCGTAGCAACTGCGCGGGCCGATGGTGTTCACGTTACCCCAGTAGTCCTCGCGCTGCGGATGCTGCTCGGGGTCACCGTAGATTTCGCTGGTGCTGGCGACGAAAAATCCGGCATTCTTCGCCTTGGCCAGGCCGAGCGCGTTGTGCGTGCCAAGCGATCCTACCTTCATCGTCTGGATCGGCCATTCGAGGTAATCAATCGGACTGGCCGGCGAGGCGAAGTGGAAGACGAAGTCCACGGAGCCCTCCAGATAGATGAAATTCGTCACATCGTGCTTGATGAAGCGAAAGTCCTCATTGCCGGCGAGATGCTCAATGTTGCGCGTGGAGCCGGTGATGAGGTTGTCCAGGCCGATGACTCGCCAGCCTTCTTTGAGCAGTCGGTCGGTAAGATGAGAGCCGAGAAATCCGGCGGCGCCGGTGACGACCGCAGTTCGTTTGGTGGGGGATGACATAAATTACTTGGTGATGCCGCGCTCACTGGCGCGGATGAAAGCCATGAGTCTGGCGACGTGCGGATTCGCGGAATGCTCCGACTTTTCCAGAGCAGCGAGCGCATCAGTGGTGTTGAGCTTGCGGAGGAAGACGGACTTGTAGGCCTCCTTGAGCGCCCGGACATCGGCATCGGAAAATCCTCCCCGTTGCAGGCCCACGAGGTTGACGCCGCGAGTCTCAGCTGGATTCCCGTCCGCGATGGTGAAGGGCACGACATCCTGAACAATCTTCGAGCACCCGCCGGTGATGGCGTGGCTGCCGATGCGGCAAAACTGGTGTACCGCCGTCAGGCCGCCGAGGATCACGTGATCCTCCACGATGACGTGACCGGCGAGGGTGCCGTTGTTGGAGAAAATGACGTGATCGCCCACGATGCAGTCATGCGCGATGTGGCAGTAGGCGAGGAAGTGACTGTGGCTCCCGATGATCGTCTTGCTTCCCGGCAGCGTGCCGCGGTTCACGGTGCAAAACTCCCGGAAGACGTTGTCATCCCCTACCTCCAGGAATGTCGGCTCACCCTTGTATTTCAAGTCTTGCGACTGCTGGCCGATGGTCGCCGCCGTATAGAAAGTGTTGCCGGCGCCCACCCGGGTCGGGCCGTGGATGGTGACGTGATTCTGCAATTTGCAGCCGTCACCGAGCACCACCCCGTCACCGATCACACAGTAAGGCCCGATCTCGACATCGGTGCCGATTTCGGCCTGCGGGGAGAGGATGGCGGTAGGGTGAATGACTGACATGCCGCCTGCCATAAAAGCGCGCCGCCGCCAGCGCAAGCGCCGGGGCTTTCCAACACAGGGGGATGCGATCGTCGCTGCGGGTCATTCCCCATTAGACATCGCGCATTCCGCGATAAGTTTCGCATTCATGCCCAGCCGCAAAACGAAAGCGGAGCCCGCCGCTCCTTCACCCGTGCCGCCTCCTCCCGAAGCGGCTAAGGAGGAATTTCTCAAGGTGACCTACGAGCGCACCCGGAAGAGCCTCATCGAGCGGCTGCACAACTGGGAGGATCAAAAATCCTGGGATGAATTTCACCGCACCTACTGGCGGCTCATTTACGGCGTGGGTCTGAAAAGCGGACTGCGCCACGAGGAAGCGCTCGACGTGGTGCAGGAGACGATCCTCGCCATCGCCAAGCAGAGCAAAGAGCACCGCTACGATCCCAAAGCCGGTTCCTTCAAAGTGTGGCTCATGAACATGACCCGCTGGCGCATCGGCGATCAGTTCCGCCGCCGCGCCAAGGACACGGCGATGCACAAATTCGAGGACGACGACCGCAAGACGTCCACGCTCGACCGTATCGCCGACCCCAAGGCCGAGAAGCTGGAGGGCATCTGGGATTTGGAGTGGAAGCAAAACATCGCGGACCGCGCCATCGCCACCATCAAGCAACGGGTGTCGCCGCGACAGTTTCAGATTTTTGACGCCTACGTCATCAAAGGCTGGGGCGTAAAGAAAGTGATGACCGAACTGGGCGTGAGCATGGCGCAGGTCTATCTGGCCAAGCACCGCGTGGGTGGCCTTATCAAAAAGGAAATCGCCGAACTTGCAAAGCAGCTCATCTAATCCTCCGTCCACCATTCGCACCGAAGCGCCGCGCATTCCCGACCACGAGGTGCTGCGCTGCATCGGGAAAGGCAGCTACGGCGAGGTGTGGCTGGCCCGGAGCCTCACCGGATCGCTGCGCGCCATCAAAGTGGTGCGGCGCGAGGACTTCGAACTGGACCGGACATTTGAGCGGGAGTTCGAGGGCATCATGCGGTTCGAGCCCATCTCGCGCGATCAACCGGGGCTCGTTCACATCCTGCATGTCGGGCGCAATGACGAGGAGGGCTTCTATTACTATGTGATGGAACTGGGCGACGACCGTGAGACCGGAAGCCGCGTGGATCCCGGAGAATACGAAGCCCGCACAATGGGCTCCGACCGCACGGTGAAGAAGCGCCTCAGCGTGCAGGAATGCGTGGATCATGGCATCGTGCTCGCGGATGGCCTGTCCCACCTGCACGAGCACGGCCTGACGCACCGGGACATCAAGCCTTCGAACATTATCTTCGTGAACGGCAAGCCCAAGCTGGCGGACATCGGGCTCGTGGCCGCGGCCGGGCAGATGACGTTTGTGGGCACGGAGGGATTCGTGCCGCCCGAGGGACCGGGCGCTCCGGCTGCGGACATTTACAGCCTCGGCATGGTGCTCTATGAACTGAGCACAGGGAATGACCGGCTCCAGTTCCCGGAGTTGGCCAATGATCTCGGTTCGGTGGCGCAACGCCCCATGAGGCAGGCGCTGAATGACGTAATCTGCAAAGCCTGCGCGCCCTCGGTCAGGAAACGCTACAGCAGCGCCCGGCACATGGCGGAGGCGCTGCGCGCAGCCGGGAAAATGAAGTACGGCCGCCGCCGGTGGATGCGCAAGCTGGTCATGTTGCCGGTCCTCAGCGCCATCCTGGCTTTCGGCATCGTCACCTGGCGGCACGGCGGCACCATGCCATGGCCGCCGGGCGGATTCGGCGGCCCGAACGGTGGCGGGTTTCTGTCGCTTACAGGATCTGTAAGCCTCACGAGCGAACCGCCCGGCGCGGATATCATTTACGAGGGCCGCGTGCTGGGGCAAACGCCGCGGACTGTTCCAAAAATTGACGTCGGCACCGCGATCTTCACGCTGCGTCACAACCGCTATCTCGATGCGTCGGTTTCCGTGAGCGGCGTGTCGCCGGGAGAAACAGTCACGGCGCAGCCGGCGGTCCTGCAGTTCTATGATCCGCCCCGCCCGGGCCAGCTATGGGAGAACTCCCTGCAGATGCAATTCGCAGCCACGCCCACCGACCACCTGTCGAAGCAGCCAGTAAGCATCGAGCACTTCCGCGAAATCATGCCCGATGTCATGTTCTCCGATGTGCTCGCCGAGGAAGGAGAGGGCGGCAAAGTTATCTACATCGTCCGGGTGCCGGAACCGGAAGCGATTCGCTTCTGCGACTTCCTTGCCGCCCGGGATATCAAGGAAGGCTTCCTGCCGGAGGGCTACTGCTACCGGCATGAAATTTACCAAACCAAGCCCGATCCGGAAGCCGATCCGGCGACGAAGGATCTTATTTGTTTCCGCCTCATCGCAGAAAAGTCCGGCAGCGTCCAGATTGACAGCACTCCGCAGGCGGTCCGCATTTTTGAGGGCGATGAGAAGCTGGAGGTCACCCCCTTCACGATTCCGCTCCACCGTACCGGGCTCATCACCCTGGTGCTCAAGAAGGAGGGTTATCAGGAAAAGACCGTCACGGGCACGGTGAAGTCCGGCGAGACGCTGAAACTCTTTGCGGAACTGTCTCCGAGTCTCATGCCTGTGCCGCGCAAGCCGTGGACGAACAGCCTCGGCATGATGTTTCAGCCGGTGGATGATCTGCTTTTCAGCGCATGGGAAACACGGGTGAAGGACTACGCTGCATTCGCCAAAGAAGCGAATCGCAGTCCCGGCATCGTGGACGCCAACAAGGACGGCCAGAGCGACATCGGGCAAACCGAACTGCACCCCGTCGTCAACGTCACCCGCGCGGATGCCGTCGCTTATTGTCAGTGGCTCACCGTCCGCGAGCGCGCCAGCAATCACATCCCGGCCGAACTGGAATACCGCCTCCCCACCGACGGCGAGTGGAGTTTCGCTGCCGGGAGCGGTCGCGGCGCCGATCGCCTGCCAGACCCTGCCGCGCGCCACAACAGCAACCGGAACGAGTATCCCTGGCTACCCTCCTGGGTGTGGCCGCCGCCGGTCGCCGATGCCACTACTCCCGCCGCCGCGAATCTTGGCGACCTCAGCGCGCTCCACGCCAAAGAAAAGCCGCTCGGCAATCTCCTCCAGAAGCCAATCAACGAACTCGAAGACTGGAAATACAACGACGGCACCGTCTTCACCTCGCCCGTCGGCCAGTATGTGAAGAATCCGCTCGGTCTCTACGACATGTCCGGTAATGTCTGGGAATTCATCGCCGAAGACTTTGGGGACAACGGCGGCAAAGGAAAAGCGGAGTTCGCGAAGTATGCCGTCACCCGCGGCGCTTCATGGGCCGAAGCCGTCACCAACGACCGGCAGCGCTTCTGGACTCAATACCGCCGCGCCGTCCCGCCTGACAAAGAGGCTGACCCGGCCACCGGCTTCCGCCTAGTGCTGGCACCGATCAGGAAGTAGCTCTGATTTCATACCGTCCTTCCCGAAGGCTGCCGCCACTCCGTTGTGCCGTTGGAGGACCACTCAATGATCACCGACCGAGAGTCACCTCCGTCAACTGCTCTGCTTCCTTCGTGGTAGTGAGATCGGACTTAACCGTCACATCGCCCAGACTGGCTTCAATTTTGTAGCGGTGCAGAGGCAAGAGTTGGAAAGGCAGAATGTTGTTCAGGTCGGCGCGCTCATCACTGCTGTTCCCGAAAAAAAAATTCGTGACATCGTCTGCGTCCGTAACCGTCACCTTTGCCGCCACGCGTTTGCCGCCTGGCTTGTCGAGCACACGGAAAAGCGCGCGGACTTTTCCGGCCTCCGGCTTCGCGGCCCCCGTATAGCGATCGGTCACATTGACTGCGGGAACCCAGGCCAGTCGAAGATTCCAAACGAGCGGAAACGACAACCCGGTCTTCTTGAAACTGCTGGCGTAGATGCGGTGCTCCGGCTTGGAGTTATCGGCGGCGGCCGCATCGCCTTTGAACCATCCACGATCGAGCCCCTTGCCGTCGGGCTCAGCAGCTCCGGCGAAGTGCCAGTCGCCATCCCATACTTCCACCCAGGTGTGATTGCCGCGCAGGTTTGTCCACATCGGAGTGGCGGCGATGCGGGCCGGAATACCAACGGCACGGCAGGCATCCACGAGCAGAATCGAAAGACCGCTGCACGTCGCCACGCCGCTCTCCATGCTCTCCATCGCGCTCTGATCCGGCTTCTTGCGCTCCGTGGAATAGCGCACCCTGGCGACGCCGAAGAGCTTCCTGTTCAGCACCTGCGCCGCCTCGCCGGGAGTCTTGCAGTCCTTCACCAGTGGAGCCGCGAGCTCGCGAAGTTTCGGACGACCGTTGTCCCGGCACTCGTTGAGGCTCGCGTAGGGCAGCACATCGTTCAGGAAAATCTCCTTCGGCACCTGCTTCGCCCAGGGTGCTGCGGCCATGTCTTTGTAGGACTGCGCCACATGCGTCAGCAGAAAGTCAGCCTTGAGCGATGACAAGTCCACCAGCGGCATGTTCTCGATGAGGAACTGCATCCCCTCGCGTTGCTCGGACGGCACTGCTGTCAGCGCCTTGGTCAATTCGACGCCGTTGCTGCCAGCCGCAATGAGCGCTGACTCCGTCGTGGCCGGCCACCACTTGCCGGCGTTTTCCGCCGCAGCCGCGAGCACTGCGGTGACGATGGCAAAGATTGGAATGAGGAAACGCTTCATGGCTGCGTGGCTTTCTGAATGAGGGAATCGTGGCGAATCAGCCAGCGCGGAACTTTCGTCTCTGGCAAATTCAGTTCCACACTGCACTCAAATCCATCCGCCGTCGTTTTCAGAACCGGCACGCCCAATGGCCCCTTCGCCTGCGGCTTCAGTCCCAGTTCCTCCATCGTCGTCGCCCAGCGTTTCTTCACTTCATAGAAGCTCTTCTGAGCGTAATAAACCTCCTGGAGTTTGTCTCGCGCCGGAGCGGACGGATCAGGAACGAACTTCACCTTGCCCGGGGCCTGCTTGGTGAACTGCACATAACCCCAGCGCTCCGGCCGGTGCATATCAATGACGCCCTGCGGCGACCATATCCAGTTGTTCTCGGGTGTGTTCGGCAACTTCACATACTTGCCGTCCTTGATTTCGATCTGCCATTCCACCCGGGAGTAGCCGATGCGCCACTGATCTCCCTCCAGCGGCGGAGTGGATTTGTGCGCGTGTTCGGCGAGGACTTTCCATGGGATGGCGATCTCAACATTCCAGCCATCGTCCTTGTCCGACGCATCATTGATCGTCCCGCGGACATGCACCGCCGTTTTCAGGCCGGGAATCTCCCAGCCATTGTCCGCCTTCACGCCATCCTTGTAGGGCTTGGAAAGGTAGAGATCCCAGCCGGTGTTAAGCGCGTTCATTTCGAACTCGCAGTACTCGTGCGAGTCGCCATTCGGATCAATAAACACCTCGAAGTCCGGATCCTGAAAGATGACTTCATCATGTTTCTTCAGCGTGCCCCAGACGTGAGGCTCCTCCATCTCAGCAGCCACATAGAAGAACTGATCGTCCCAGAGCATTTTGGCGCGCGTCCGAAATCGCGGCCTCGGTTTCGCGCTGCCTTCAATGTCCACGAACTCCTCCGTCCATGCCGCCGCCGCCCATGCTGCGTCATCCAGCTTTCCATCAATGACCGGTGCCGCTGCCGCGTGCTGACAGACATAACCGCGCGGCACCTGCGGCTGCATTTTCGTTTTCCAGTCAGAAAGCCAGGCCGGAGGCGCGGGTGGAGTCTCTGCGAGGGAAACGCAGCCAAGAACACCGGTTAGAAGAAAGATAGCATTGCGGCACATGGCCGACATCGTCCGGACACGCCGCGCCTTGGCAATCTCTTTTCGGGGGCGGGCGCTCTCAAGATATTGCCTGAGGAGATTATTCAGAGAGAATTTCTCCCGCGAAGTTCAGATTGAACCCGCTACCGAAGAGGATAATTTCCACCACATGAGCACGTTGACCCTTGAACAGATTTCCGAAGAAGCGCTCGAACTTCCGCGTGTGGAGCGCGCGCTGCTGGCAGAGCGGCTGGCGGAAAGTCTGGAGTCGGGTGATGACGGCAGCCTGCGCCGGATGTGGGCGCAGGAGGCATTGCGCAGAAGAGACGACATCCGGAACGGACGCGTGCAGGCCATTCCGGGCGAGGAAGCACTGGCGAGTGTGCATCGCGCCCTGGCCAGTCGCAGATGAAGCATCGCTTTC
>JANOZA010000825.1:0-3274 GCA_031429155.1 Verrucomicrobiota bacterium
AGCGTTTCCGCCGAGCTGGAGGAGCTGAGCCAGTCGGAGCGCGCGAGCGAACAGGAACTGGACCTGCAGCGCTACCAGGTGCAGGAGATCGAGACCGCGGCGCTCCGCCCCGACGAGGAAGAGCCGCTCCTCCAGCGCCACAAGCTGGCGAGCAACAGCACGAAGCTCGCAGAACTCACGGGCCAGGCCCTCGGCGTGCTCAGCGACGCCGACAGTTCCATCCTCACGCAACTCGGCGAACTGCGCCGTGTTCTGCGCGACATCGAGCGCACGGACCGCGGCGCGGCGGAGATCACGGCGGGGTTTGAGAATGCGTTTGTGGAACTGGAGGAACTCGAGCGCGGCCTGCGCCGCTACAATGAGAACCTGGAGATTGATCCGCGTGAGGTTTTGGAAATAGAGGAGCGCATCAACACCATCGAGACGCTGAAACGGAAGTACGGCGGCAGCATCGAGCGCGTGCTCGACCACCGCGATGCCGCAGCGGCAAAGCTGGGGAAAATCGAAGGCCGCGGCGAGGAGCTGGAGCGGCTCACCAAAGCGCTGGCCTCCGCACGCGATGCCGTGCAGAGCACCGGCACCACGCTGGCGCAGCTTCGTAAGAAAGCCGCGCCGCGCCTGGCGAAAGAAGTAAGCCGGCATCTCGGCGATCTCGGATTCCTCCAGGCGAAGTTCAGCCTGGACCTCACGACGCTGGCCCAGCCAGGGGCGCACGGGTTGGAGGAAGTGGAGTTTATGTTTTCCCCCAATCCCGGCGAGCCGCCGCGCCCGCTGCGGGTCATCGCTTCCTCAGGCGAAATGAGCCGCGTCATGCTGGCCGTGAAGAGCGCGCTGGCCAAAGAGGACAACATTCCGCTGCTCGTCTTCGATGAAATAGACGCCAATGTCGGCGGCGAGATCGCCGCGTCCGTAGGCCACAAGATGGCGGAGCTGGGCCGATCGCATCAGATTATCAGCATTACGCACATGCCGCAGGTCGCCGCGCTGGCGTCGTGCCATTATGTCGTCACCAAGACAGTGAAGAACGACCGCACCTACAGCGGCCTCCACCGCGTGGAAGGCGAGGCTCGTGTGGACGAGGTCACGAGGATGCTCGGAGGCAAAGCTGCCAGCGCCCGGGCCCATGCGAAGACGCTCCTGGCAGAGACGGCCTGAGTCAGAGCGCTCGAAGCTGCGCGTACAGCGCGTCGAGTTGCCCGGCGCAGAGGGCGCGGACTTCGGCGCTCGCTTCCTGCTGCTTTCTCGCCGTGTCGGACTCAAAATAGAGCTGAGGGGTCTTGACGTTGAAAGGGATTCTCGCGTTCATCGCCTCAATCTGCGGGCCGGTGAGGTCGAGGCGGAAGTGAGGGGCGATGTCGGTGATGACGGCTTCCGGCAGGCGCGAATAGTCGAACGCCCTGCCGCCGGGAAGGGCGAGGTGTTCCAGTGCGGCACGCATGATGTTCGCGAGGACGCTGGCCGCGTATTCAGCTTGTGAACTGCGGTGTCCGCCGGGCGGGGCGATGGCCGGCATGTTCGTGTCTATGAGACCTTCGATAAGGTGCAGGCCGGGCGCCTTCATCGCTGAGGCCATGACTTCGACCGGGTTGCGATAGAGAAATATCCACGGCGTCCCGGGGAAAGCGCGGCGCAGGATGGGCAGGTCGAAGATGTGCCATGCGTCCAGCTTCACGTAGAGTCTTTGCTCTCCATTGCGGGGCTGGCTGATGGCGCTCATCCACGCGCGCAGCCAGGCGATGCGCTGGTCGTCGGTCGCGCCGTGCCGGTCAGTGCGCAGCAGAGCATCCAGCGGCGGCGGTTCTGAGAGCACGATGTTTTCAGGCAGAGCAGCGAGCATTTGCGAGACCAGCGTGGATCCGCAGCGTGACATGTGGAAGATGAATCCGCCGGGCTCCAGCCCCGGGCTTTCGCGTTGCCATGAGAGCAGCGTGTCGAGCGGCGTCTGATGCCGGAAAAGCAGATTGAACGGCTCACGCATCACGGCTTTCAGCGTGTCTTCAAAGAATGGTTCGATGAAGCGCCTCGTTCCCGGGCGACACCACTCCACGACCGGCGCGGCAGTGCGTCGGTTGATGAAGACGGGCAACCAGCCGCGGAGATCGGGACCGGTGTTCATACCATTTGTGAGTCCATCCATGCGCCGCGGGCCGCCTGGAGCGCCGCCACGACGTCTGCGGGTTGAATGGGAACGCCATGCTGGTGTCCGAGTTCCACTGCACGGCTGATAAAGGCCTCGCGGTCCGTGATGCCGGTGAGGTCCTCCTGGAGCGCGGTATTGCCCAGCACGAGCTGGTGAAAGCGCTCGAAGCCGGATTCGATGGTGTGGGGCGTTGACATGAGGCGGTCAGTTCGCTGCCGCGGCAGCGGTGAGTTGAGCCTCGAGCCAGGGATTCAGGCGGTCGGGAAAGGAGGGCATGGGACTGGAGGATAGGATTCCGGCGAAGGACATCCTGGAGAAGATGAAGAAAATGCCACGGTGAATTCGGAATGGAAAAATTGACTCAATGTTATTCCTCGGCTAATTGCGCCCCCATGGTCACGAATCCTACATCACGACGTCGTTTGCTGTCCCTCGGACTGTTGGCATGCGCAGGTGCTGCCCTGTCAGCTTTCGCGGTCGCCCCTCCCACGGATCCCGCGTGGCTGACGCTCCTTTCCAAACAACTGAACAAACAGTCCCGCTGGCTGCGCAAAGGGCGCGGAACAAAGGGTGAAGTGGAATTCCACTGCGGCATCCGGGACGCCGCCGTGTGGTCTGCATCCTTCAGCAAGCTGGCCGCAAAGGGCACGAAAGTGCTGGCCGCAGGGAATGCCCTGACTTTCCGGCGCGGCGAATGCGCCGTGCGCGTCGTTATGCATGTTCTCACCGCCTGACCATGAGCCCGTCTTCACCAGTGATCGTCGTGTCTCCCGCCGTCCGGGCCGGGACTACGCTGGTGCAGCGGCTGCTGTGCTCGGCGCGGAATACGCTGATCTATGGCGACACCGTGGGGCAGGAGATGGAGTTCTTTGCCAAATACGCGACGGTGAAGGAGCAGATGCTCCGGTTTCAGGAGTCGGGTGCCGCACCCATGCGCGCCGCGGTGCTGGCGGGGGACACTTCGGATTTCATCACGCCACTCGCACCGCCGGTATCCGTGCATGTGGCCGGGCTGCGCGCGGCGGCGCTGGCGTGGCTGCAAACTTGCGCGGATGACGCCGCAGCCGCGGGCCGTGAGGTGTGGGGCTGGAAAATGGCCGGGGCGGATGCCATGACACTGCCCCGTCTCGCCGC
>JANOZA010000826.1:0-1723 GCA_031429155.1 Verrucomicrobiota bacterium
GATGGAACAGGGCATGCCCAAGGGCGATCCCGCCGCCGCCGTTCCTGTCAGCCTTACCGTGACTCCTGCGGAACGATTGCTCGCTCCCGACTCCGATCAACAATTGCAGGTCATCGCCCAGTATTCCGATGGCTCCTGGCAGGATGTGACAACCCTGGTGCAATACGACAGCGGCGCGAAGGAAATGGCGACCGTGACGCCCGCGGGCCTGGTCCGCACCGCCCAGCAACCCGGCGATGCGGCCGTGATGATTCGCTTCATGGAAATGGTCAGTGTCTTCCGCGCCACCATTCCGCTGGGTGCCCCGCTCGGCGAATTCCCTCCGGAAAAAAATTACATCGATACAAATGTGTTCGCCAAGCTCCGCACCCTCGGCCTCCCGCCATCCGGCCTTTGTGACGACGCCACCTTCCTGCGCCGCGTCACCATTGACATTACGGGACGTCTGCCCAGGCCTGCGGAAGTCGCCGCCTTCGCCGCCGACTCCTCGCCTGAAAAACGCGCCGCGCTCGTGGACCGCCTCCTCGCCACTCCTGACTATGCGGAATATTTCGCTTCCAAATGGGCCTCGCTGCTGCGCAACAAACGCGCGGATCGTCCGGCCTACGGCACGCAGGTTTTCTATTCCTGGATCAGGGATAACCTGAACCAAAACCGTCCGTTCAGCGAGATGGCCAGCGGCATTCTCAATGCGTCGGGCAGCGTCATCACCTCACCTCCCGCCGCGTGGTATCGCGCCGTGCAAAAGCCGCAGGACGAAATGCAGGACATTGCCCAGGTGTTCTGCGGACAGCGATTGCAGTGCGCTCAGTGCCATCACCATCCCTACGAAAAATGGAGCCAGCAGGACTATTTCGGCTTCTCCGCTTTCTTCTCCACGATCGCGCGCAAGGCGTCCGATCAACCAGCCGAGGAAGCAGTCTTTCACCAGCCGGGCGTAGCCTCCGCGCAGAACCCCCGCACCGGCCAGCCCGTGAAACCCACCCCGCTCGGCAGCAGCACGCTGGCACTGGAACCGCAGGACGATCCCCGGGCCTCCCTCGCCACCTGGCTCACCGCACCGGAGAATCCTTTCTTCTCGAAAATGTTCGCCAACCGTTACTGGAAACATTTCTTCAGCCGCGCACTGGTGGAGCCCGAGGACGACATGCGCGTCACCAACCCTCCAGTCAATCCCGCCCTGCTCGATGCCCTGGCGGCGGATTTCACCAAGAGCGGGTTCAATATGAAGTCCTTCATTCGCACGATCTGTACCAGCTCCACCTACCAGCTCTCCAGCCTTCCCAACGAACACAACGCCAGGGACCGGCAAAATTTCAGCCGCTTCTATCCGCGTCGTTTGCAGGCCGAAGTCCTGCTGGATTCCATCGATCACGTCACCGGTCTCAACTCGCGCTTCCCCGGCCAGCCCGTGGAACGCCGCGCCGTGGGCCTGCCTGACGACAGCTTCAATGGCGGGAATTATTTCCTCACCGTCTTCGGTCGCCCCGAAAACTCCAGCGCCTGCGAGTGTGAACGCACCCAGGACAGCAGTCTGGCGCAAAGTCTGCATTTGCTGAATTCCAAAGGCATCCAGGAAAAACTGACCGCCCCCGCCAGTCGCGCCGCGCAGCTTGCCAAGGACCCGCAACCGATGGAGGAACGCATCAAACAACTCTTCGTCATGGCCTATTCGCGACCACCGGAGGCTTCCGAGGGCGCCAAGGCGCTTGAATATGTGACG
>JANOZA010000827.1:0-2466 GCA_031429155.1 Verrucomicrobiota bacterium
TCTCATGGAGCAGCAATACCGTCACCGAGAGCATGACGTCCTCCAGCGGCACGCTCCAATTCTGGAGCGCGACGGATACCGCGCTCATCAGTGGCAACCCGCACCGCTACATGCGGGTGCGGGTCACGTCTCCGTAGTGGAATGCCTCGCCGCGGCTAGGGGAGCTTCGTCCACTTCGCGTTGGCTTTGGACGAAGCCACCACGGCCTCGATGAACGCCATGCCGCGCACGCCGTCTTCGATCTTCGGGTAGTCATTCGCCGCATCATCCTTCGCGAGCTTCCGCTTCTCCAGCCGGGCGCGGATGGCGCTGGCGAAGTTCCGGTAAATGTTCGCGAAGGCTTCGAGGTAGCCCTCCGGGTGAGACGGCGGCGTACGTCCCGCAGCCAGTGCTGCCGGGCAAAGGTAGCCGTTAGCGGTGCGATAGACCTGCATCGGCTGGTCGGCCCATTTAGCGAGGAGCGTGTTGGGTTCCTTCTGGTGCCACTCGAGTCCGCCCTTCTCGCCATAGACGCGGATCGCCAGGTTATTCTCTTCACCTACAGAGATCTGCGACGTGTGCAGCACACCCTTGGCCCCGCCCTTGAAGCGCAGGAGAATGTTCCCGTCGTCATCCAGCTTCCGGCCTTTGACGAAGCTCGTTAGGTCTGCGGCGAGTTCCGAAATCTGAAGCCCGGTAATGTATTCCGCCAGATTCTCCGCATGAGTCCCGATGTCCCCGATGCAGCCCGCCGCGCCGCTGCGCTTGGGGTCCGTGCGCCATGCCGCCTGCTTCTGGCCGCTCTCTTCCAGACGTGTCGCCAGCCATCCCTGCGGATACTCCACCACCACTTTCCGGATCTTCCCTATCGCCCCGCTCGCGACCATGTGACGCGCCTGCTTCACCAGCGGATAGCCGGTGTAATTATGCGTCAGGCCGTAAAGCTGCCCCGTCTTCTTCACCAGCGCCGCCAGCTTCTTCGCCTCCTCGAAATTAAACGTCGCCGGCTTATCGCTCAGCACGTGAAACCCATTCTCCAGCGCCATCTTCGCCGGCGGAAAATGCATGTGGTTAGGCGTCACGATCGCGATAAAGTCCATCCGCTGATCCGCCGGCAGCGCCTTCTCGGCCTTGATCATTTCCTCAAACGTCCCGTAACAGCGCGACGCCGGCAGGAACAAATCCGCGCCCGAAGCCTTCGATTTTTCCGGGTCCGACGAGAACGCCCCGCAGACCAGTTCGACCTGCTGATCCATCGCCGCCGCGATGCGATGCACTGCTCCGATGAAAGCGCCTCGGCCGCCGCCGACCATTCCGTAACGTATTTTTCTGCTCATGTCTGTTGGGTATGTGGGTTGAAAGTGGGCCGCAGTCGTAGCCATGCACCGCACGCGAGGCAAGAAAAGTTTCCCGCCTCCTTGAAAAGCGCGCCCGCTCCCCGGTTCATCGAATAACAAAGCTTCCCACTTGCCTCGGATTGTTCCAGGATGCGCGGAAAATTCCTGCGCTCCGCCATGTCTGCATCCGACCTCACCGCCCAACAGATCTTTCTCTCCACCGTCTCCGACGACTTTGAGAAACCCGGCGCGCCCTTTCCCGGCCTCCGGTCCAGGCTGCGCTTCTATCTCAACCGCGCTCAGGGCCAGAAGGCCGTTGCGCAGGAAGAGTTCCCCCAGGTCCAGGCCAGCACCGTGCAAAAGCTCGACGACCTCCTCCGCCCGTGCCGCACTGTCCTGCACCTCGTCGGCGGGAATCCCGGAGCCGTGCCCCCATCCGCAGAAGTCCTCACCTATCTCAACGCCCATCCCGGCTTCCTCCAGAACCACCCCGCCCTCCTCGCCGATCTCCGCGACTTCTCCGGCGTTAGCTACACTCAGTGGGAAGCCTTCATGGCGCTGCACTACGGCAGGGACCTCTTTATCTACGCCTCGCCCCACGCCTCTGCCCAACAGGCGCATCTTGATCGCCTCAAGCTCGCCTCTCCGACCAAATACGCCAGCCCCTTCAAAGACGAGGCCGATCTCCTTGGTCAGCTCATCGGTGATCTCCACACCCAGCTCCCCGCCCTCGCGGATGTCGTCCGCCCCGTCATCGCCCCCTCCCGCATCCTCCGCCATGCGCCCGCCATCCTCTTTGGCCGCGAGACGGAACTCGCCGCCCTCGACGACCTTTGGCAGCACCGCACCGGCGTGAATGTCTATTCCCTCATCGCGTGGGGCGGCGCGGGAAAGACGAGCGTCGTCGCGTGGTGGGTCGCCACGCGCATGGCGGCAAAGCAATGGCCTGGCGTCGAGCGTTACTTCGACTGGTCCTTCTACAGTCAGGGCGCGCGCGAGCAGTCGCAGAACAGCGCCGACTTCTTCATCGCCTCCGCCCTCGCATTCTTCGACGATCCCGATCCTCAGAAGGGCAGCCCCTGGGAACGCGGCGAGCGGCTCGCCAGGCTCGTGCGTCAGCACCGCACCCTCCTCGTGCTCGACGGCATCG
>JANOZA010000828.1:0-11350 GCA_031429155.1 Verrucomicrobiota bacterium
CCTCCGAAAGACCTCGCCCCACTTGAGCGCCCCGCGTTCCTGCGCTACCTAGGCGGCATGAAACCGCCGTTCACTGTGGAAGAGCTGCTGGCAACGTTCGCCTTCCATCGGGGCTTTTCCATATTCTACCGCCGGACCACCGGAAGGATTGCCGGCCATTTCCGCAAGGATCGTGGCGGCATGGTCTTGTGCTTCCGTCGCCGCAAGTATCCCGTCACACGCCTGGCCCACTTCCTCCGCACGGGCCGCTGGACGATGGGCCGTGAAAGTAGCATCCCATTCACCATAGAAGGCTTTGAACAAAGGCTTTGGACTCAGAAAGTTCACTTCATCGCAAAGTATGAAGCACGGCGCGAGATACTCGCCAGCCTAAGGAACGGCAGGCGAAAAGCCGAGGGTGCTAAACTGCGGGAAATTTAGCAGTTGAGCTTGGGCTTGAGCTAGAGGGCTGAAAATCCCGTCGCTTATTTATCGCTTAAATGAGTGCTTTTAGGTGCAATTCCCTGCATTACGTTACCTCACTGAAAACAGGGTTTCCCGGTTCAAACGACGATTTTCCGATTCAGGCCGGCATGGTGAAATGGTAAACACAGCGGACTTAAAATCCGCTGCTCAGCAATGGGCTTGTGGGTTCGAGTCCCACTGCCGGCACTTGTTGCGGGCTGCGCGGCCGATTTCGTGCAGGGGACCTTGGCTTTGGGCTTACTTCGGCGCTCCCTCTTTGGCCATCCAGCTTGCCTTGGCTTTCTCCAATTGCTCTGCGCTCAGGCCGAATCCCTTGAGCACTCCGGTCGCCATCATTTGATTTCCGGCGGGATTCATGTGAACACCGTCTCCTGTCAGGATGTTGCCCTTCTTGTCAGCGCCGGCTTTGGCGATGGCGGCCTGCATTTCTGCATTCAAGTCCGCGAGGAGGCACTTCTTTTCCTTAGCCAGGGTGCGCAGGAATTCATTGTAGGGGGCGAGCTTCTGATTGTTCGGGTTGGGCTCATCTTCGCCGATCATGGTCGAGGTGAGGATCATGACCTTGATGCCGGCGGTCTGACATTTCTCGACGATCTGAGTGATGTTCTTTTTGTAGTCTTCAAGCGTCACGCCATTCTTGCCGTGCCAGACGTCGTTCACGCCGCAACTGAGAGTCATCCAGTCTGGCTTCTTGCTCAGGACATCCTTCTCGAGACGGGCGAGCATGTCGTTGGATTTATGGCCGCTGATGCCGGCAGGAATGGCCGTGGCCTTCACTCCGGCCGACTCAAGGCCGCGAATCGTCAATGTGACATATCCGTTCGGGCCGACTCCTCCCTGGGTGATCGAATCGCCCATAAAAGCAATCTTCTGCCCGTCTTTGACGGCGATCTCTCCGGCCTGGACTGCGCCAGTGAGGAGCACTGCGGCCAGAGCGAGTTTGATGCCGTGTGTCATCCGGCTGAGGATGGTGTGGTGATGGGCGTGTTGTGGAAGGGTGCGCATAGTTTTGTTTTTGGGTTGTGGGTTGGAGTGGTGACTGAAGACGTTCAGAAAAGTCTCCGCCGCGAGCGTGATTTCGCCGGATATGCGGAATGGCGGGGCGGGGGATGCTGGCAGCCGTCTCACGACATCAGGGTGCCTCGGGGACGACGACGGCGCGTGGCGGGCCATTGGATAGTCTGCCGGTGATGATTTCCTGGATGACGGTATCGAGGTCCAGATTCAGCACGGCTTCGCGCAGTGCCCGGTCGTCGAGGGCGGCGTCCATTTCAGGGAGAGCGAGGAGGCGACTGTAGTGCGAGAAGCTCAGGGCATAGCGCACGTCGTTGTCATTTCGCAGGCGAAGGAATGGAGGCTGGAGAATGACGGGGCCGACGCCGGGATGCATGCGGGCGCGTTCCCAGACGTTTGGGTTCCGCTGCAGCACCAGCAGCGAACATGCGGCGGCCGCCTCATGGCTGCTCATCGGATCGGTTCGATTGAGGATGGAGCCGAGCGTGCCTGTGTTGAGACTGTTGCTGAGTCGGGCGAAGAGGTCGGAATTCTCCAGCGGTTCCATGTTTTGAGCCTCCACGGCTTGCTCCAGATGCTTCAGTTGGCTTCCCGCGCCTGCCCACCGGACTGCCACCGCGCCGCCCCACAGCAGGAACAGCGCGGGAATAAATCCCAGCAGGCCGCCGCGCACCCGCGCCTTTCTGTCCATCGGCCCCGGGCCTCCACCGGTAACGAGGGCATTGAGGAAGCGCCGCGCCAGCCACGCCACCACCAGCCCGGCTGCCAGGGCTCCGTATTTAATGATGTCCTCCGGATTCTTGCCAAACCATGAGATGCAAAGCGCCGGTCCGTAGCGCAGCCAGGCCAGAGCCGCCGCCGCGCCTGCCGCCAATGCCAGTCCCAGCATGATCAGCCTCCCGACGCCGCGCAGGAATCCCATCGCTGCGCACAGCACGGCGAATCCGATCATGATGTAGCGCAGCGAGGGCTCGCTGGTGAGTTGTTCAAGCATCTTCTCATCTCAAAGCTCAGCGGCCTAAACTCAAGGGCGCGCCGTGCCTCGTCTCTTTGGCAATTCCACGGGGGACGGAGTTTGACACTGGAGCACATGCAGAGCATTATCGGCTGCTTTTCCATTCCCGTATCTGCTGCCCGGTTCGTGCGAGCCGGCGGTGCGACAACTCCATCGCTGTCGTCCTATTCGCATTCAGCCATCAGCCCCGCAAAAAATGAACTCCCACGCTGCTTCGATGTCTCTCCGCGCACCGCGCTGCCTAACGCTGGCTCTCGCGGGCCTGCTTACCGGTCTCACTTCGCTGCCCGCGCAGGTAGTGAGTAATCTTCAGTCCCTCAGTGACCGGGTGCCGGTGGGCGATCCTCTGACGGTGGCGAGCGACGGAGCCGAAGGGCCGAAGGGGATCGCTACGGCGGACTTCAATGGAGACGGCAAGCCGGACCTCGCGGCGGGAAATCTGGATGGCACGATCACGGTGCTCACCGGTCAGGGCAGCGGGAAATTTTCCGCACCAATCCATCTCCATACCGGTGCGGACGAACTGCGCGCGGTGCTGGCCGTGGACTTGAACGGCGACGGCAAGCCAGACATTGCCGCGGCTTCACCGATGGATGGCCGCTTGATGCTTTACTTTAACGACGGCAGCGGCGGCTTCAGCGCAGTGACCAATCTGGCAGCGTGGACGGGCGTGCGAAATTTGGCGGCGGGTGATTTTGATGGCGATGGGATCCGCGATCTTGCGGCGGCCGGACCGGGGCTTGGGGTCAGGCACTATCGCGGCACGGGCGGCGGGAATTTTCAAATCTTGGGCGACCTGCCGCGTCTGAGTCCGCCGGCACCGGAGATTCCACGGCCCGTGTATGCGCTGCGTGCGATTCGCTCGCTCGACGGATTGCGCGATGACTTGCTGGTGACGCACGCGGACAGTCCGGCGCTGTGGATACTCAGTACCGTGCCGGCGAATCGCACCAGCGAGCCGCCGGTGAATGTGGCCGCGCTGCCGGCCTGGAGAAATGTCCCTTCGCCGGTAGTCATTAGCGAGGTGCAGTTGAACAACCGGACGACATTGCGCGATGCCGATGGCGAGGCCCAGCCCTGGGTGGAACTCCTCAACAAATCATCCGCTGCCGTGGACCTTGGGGGCTGGATATTGGCTGCCGGCAGCAAGACCTGGATACTGCCGGCGGTGAGTGTGGCGCCCGGCCGGTTCCTCACAGTGTTTCTGTCTGGCAAGAATCGCACAGTTGGAGAATTACACGCCGGTTTTCAACTCAACGACAGTCATGCGGGCCTCACGATCAAGAACGCGGCGGGCACCATTTTTCACACGCTGCCCATCGCACCACACACTGTTGCCGATGTTTCCACTGGACTGGCGATGGACGCGGACGCTCAGCGATGGTTCGACATTCCCTCCCCGGGCGCGGCGAACAATGCGGGTTATGCCAGTCCGAACGACGCCCGCACCACGGATGCGGTGACGACGCTGACGATCACGCCACGGAATCCCGCTCCCGACCAGCCCGTGACGGTGTCCGTGAAGACGCTGCAGAACCTGTCAGCCAATTCCGAGCTGCGCGCCGTGTGGCTCTCCACTTCAGGCGGACTCGCGGAGAAGCATCACTTGCTGCGCCGCACGGCATCGGGCGAATTCAGCGCCATACTGCCCGCCGGTGTCTTCACCGGCACTACCCCGCACCGCGTTCTCGCGAAGCACCTGACCGCTGCGGACGAGGAGTTCACCACGGAGATCCATCCTGGACTCGATGACGCAGCGAGTGCGCAAATCGCCGCATCCCTCCCGGGTCGGCTGCTGCCGGTGGCTAGTGTGCCCAGTCCGAAAGTGCGCGCGTTTGAGGTCGGCACCGTCACGCAGTTGATGGGTGCCGGCGCACTGCCAGACCTCGTCTATGCCGACGACGTGTGCGGCCTGCTGCGCGTGCATCGCGGCATCGCCACAGCCCAGCGATTCCAGCCGATGGCCTCGCAGGATATGCAGGTTCGCGGGTCGCCGCGCGATGTGAAACTCGCCGACATGGACGGCGACGGCTGGCTCGATGCCACTATCGTCCTTCGTCAGCTTGACCTCGCCCTAACTTGCCGCAATGAGAACGGCCGGCTCAAGATTTCCGGCGAACTCCCCACCGGACGCAGCCCGCGCGAGGCCGTCATGGCGGACTTCAACGGTGATGGCCACCCGGATGCCGCAGTCATCAACCGCTACTCCGCTGACATCAGCATTCTGAGCACCGCGCCGGGCCTGCCGGGACTGGTGAGCAATGACCTCATCTATCCCGTGGACGGTGAAATCACCGGCCTCCTCGTGCTCGACCACGACGGTGACGGACGCGATGACGTGATGCAACTCCACCGCGCGAGCGGCGAAGTCAGCGTGCGTCATTCCAATCCTGATGGAACGCTGAAGCCTGCGGAGTTTATCCGCATGCCAGGAGAACGCCCCAGCGGCCTCGCCACCGCGGACATCAACGGCGATGGCCGCCCGGATACCATCACCGCAAATCTCGGCGGCTGGGGTGGAGGCGGTTCTATTTCCACCATACTCTCCCAGCCCGGCGGTGGCGGCGCTCCAGGCCCGGAAATCACCGGCGTCGGCTCTATGTTCGCCATCTCTGTCGCCGACTTCGACAACGATGGAAAGCAGGATCTCGTCGCGGGGCTCTTCGATTGCCGCGTCACCTTTTACAAAGGCGATGGCACCGGGAATTTCACCCTCGCCCGCACCATGCCCTTCGTCTATGAATCGCGCGTCATGGTCACGGCTGACTTCGATCAGGATGGAGACATGGACCTCGCTGGCGCTGGTTATTCCGGCAAAGTGGTGGTGATCGAGAACAAGGGATCATTGCTCACCGGACCGTTCGGACGCACCGACTACGACCCGCCCGCTGCGGCTTATTTCGGCACCGAGCGCATCGCCCTCGTAAAGATGAACAACGACAGCGATCCTGATCTCGTCATCGGCAGCGGGCGCGGGGTCATGGTTTATCTGGGACAGGCAGGTATGGGATTTGGCTACGATACCATCATCTCCAATTCCACGCCGAACTTCCCGGTCAGCGATCTCGTCTCGCTTGATCTCGACGGCAACGGAACCCTCGAAATGGTCGTCTCCTGCCGTCAGGCCGCGTGCGTGAACATCCTCACGCAAGCCGTCTCCGGCGGATCATTTACTTTGCTCGCGCAGGCCACTGTGCCCTCGGGCCGCTATCTCGCGAAGGGGGATCTCGACGGCGACGGCAAGCCTGACCTCATCGGCACCGGCGATGTGCTCTGGACTGTCCTCAGCAGCCGCGGCCCGCAGATCGCACCGCCAGCCTCCACGGATACGACCCGGGCCGGCACCAGCGGCGTGGTCATCAATGAAGTCCTCAGTCGTAATTCAGGAACTCCCGTGACCAGCGATGCGGGACGCAAAACCGACTTCATCGAACTGTTCAATAACACAAACGCTGTGGTCAGTGTCGCCGGCTGGAAACTCCGCGTCGTGAGCACTCAGGAAGGAGTGCCGCTCGACCGCACACATACGTTGCCCGCCGGGGTCATCGTGCCGCCGCGCGGCCACTCGCTCGTGCTCTTTGGCGCCGATGCGACAGTCAATGCTGCCTATACTGGCTTCACGCTCCCTGCCGAGCCGGGCTCGGTCTCACTTCTTCAGCCTGACGACACGATCGTGGACTCCACGCAGACACCCGCTTCGCTCGACAACGTGAGCTGGTCACGCTTCCGCGATGGCCATCCCTCTTTCCGCGCCGACGGCATTCCCAGCCCCGGGCTTAGCAACCTGGACAACGGAAGTGTCGCGCCGGAGATCAAACTCACGGCGCCTTCGCCGCAGACGATGCTCGCCGGCCAGGCGCTGCCCTTCACCGCCAAAGGGAAGGACGACAGTGGCATCGTATCGCTGAGCATTCTCTGGAAACCAGTAGGCAGCAGTGCCGACGCACAGCGCGTGGTTCTCTACGATGATGGAATGCACAATGATGCCGCGTCCGTGGATGGCTTCTTCGCGGGAATGCTCGCTCCTGGTCTGCCCGCCGGCACCGATGTGCAATTTTACGTGGAAGCCACCGACCTCAGCGGCAATACGGTCCGCCTGCCTGACGGTGCGGAACTCACGGGCCCCGGGCTGCCGCCCGTCGCGTGGACCTTTAGCCTGACAACCCCGCCGGCTCTGGCGATCACTGAGATCAGTCCCAACAATTCCGGAGTGCGCGATGAAATCGGCGGCACGCCGGATTACCTCAAGGTTCGAAATACCGGCACCGTGCCGGTCAACATGGGTAACGTGCTGCTGGCGAAGTCACCGCTCTCAGCAGCATCGTCCACTTATCAATTTCCCGCGATTCTCACACTCCAGCCAGGAGCAGAAGCCACTATTTTTGCCGACGGAGATCCCGCCGAAGGCGCGATGCACGCGCCATTCACCCTCGACGCCGAGGGCGACGACATCGCGCTCCTTGCTCTCACCGCATCCGGCGCGCGGCAGTGGATTCACTCGATGACCGTGCCGGCCATTCCACTCGTCAATGACCGCTACCTCCAGGTGCCAGGCTCCAGCCGCTGGGGTGTCTTCCCGCCTGGTGCCGTCGCCGTCGGTTCCGGCAGCAGTTATGATGAATCGGGCAACGCCCTGCCCACAGCATGGACGCCCACCAGGACTGGTTACACGTACCGCGTGGAAGGATTGCTGCCTGTCGCGGGCGGCGCAGGCACGTGGGTGGTCATACAGAATTTCCCTGGCGACGGGAATCTGCGCACCGTCACCCACAACGACGGCATCTATCCGCAGATTCGTATCATCGAAGTGCCGCCAATGCCCGTGATCACTTCCTCAAGGCTAATGCCGGATGGAACCGCTATGGTTTTCTACGTCGAGGCTCCGGGAGCCACGGAGGTCACCGTGGTTTCCGATGCCACCGACAAGGGAACCAGCATTGAGAACTGGCTCAGCCGCAGCACAGCAAGCGGGGCGAATTCCTTCGTCGTTCGCCATTCGCCGATAACGACCGGTGGAGCAATTCAGTATCGCGTCCGCGCCTCCAATTCGACTGGCCAGGTATGGTCTGCACCCTTGTCCTATGCTGTGCCCCCGGCGGGCGCTCCTTATCTGGGATCACCACAACTCACCGGATTGACCACCGACGGCGCCACCATCACCGTGTCATGGCCGTCGCAACCGGCATCCCCGGGCACCGTGTGGATGGCTTATGACACTGTTGACCGCTTCGGTGCGGCGGGCTGGACGCATAACGTGGCTGCTCTAAACTCAACCGCCGCTCCAGGCACCTTCAAGTCCACCCTCACCGGCCTCGCGCCAGACACCGACTACTATGCCCGCTTCCTGGCTTCCATTCCTGGCGGCAGTTCCGTCGTCAGCGCGATGCGCCTGAAATTCCGTACAGTCAGCACCCCGATGGAGAACATGAAATGGAATCTCCGGATCAGTGAAATCATGTATCATCCGCCGTATCCCACGATGGCGGAATCGGCGCAGGGCTTCATCGAGGACGACTTTGAATACGTTGAACTCTACAACGACAGCCCGCTGCCCATGGATCTCAGCGGCTGCTGGTGGAGTGATATTGGACTCGACTTTCCCGACGCCGTCGGCCCCGTCCTCCCGCCGCACACCTACGGCGTGATCGCCGCTCATCCTCACGCCTTCGCCGCCCGCTACGGCAGTCAGATTCCACTCATGACGTGGACGCTCCATCCCTTCCGAAGCGGCAGACTTTCCAACGGTGGCGAAACCCTCAGCCTTTACGCTCCCGATGGCTCGACCATTTTGGGCGTCAGCTTTACCGATAGCGGCAACTCCGATGGCGGCGGCACCTCCCTTGATCACGACTGGACTGCGGCTGGCACTCTCAGTGAGTGGCGCGACAGCCGCATTACTGGAGGCTCGCCCGGGCGGGCGGCGGTGCCGGCAGCCGATCAGACATTTTCCTCGTGGGCGCAGGCCGTTTTCACATCCGGGCAGCAGGGTGACGTTACGGTCTCTGCCAGCACCGCTGATCCCGATCGCGACGGTCTTACAAATCTTCAGGAATACTTCTTCGGCACCTCGCCGCTCACCCCGGATGCGAAGGACCAGATCGTTATCAGCGATTTCACTGGCAGCGCCACCGGGCGATTCGTGAGGCTGACTTTTCCGATAAATGTCCGGGCAAGCGCCGGTCGCTACGATTTGGAGTCATCATCCCTGCTCAACTCCCTTTGGCAATACTACGGCACGGTGTTCCAAAGCGGCATCGCCGGTTTCAACACCCAACTCCGGCTCACACCCGACGGCACCCGGCTTCAGATGTCCCTGGACCTTTCCGCCTCTGCCGCGCGTAGCTTCTACAGGCTAAAGATGTATCAGTGAGTTTCTGAGACCGCTGCACCGGCAATTGACAAGCGGTGCACAGCGGGCCTTGTCCCGCCGTTCATGCTTCAGCTCTCCAATATCTCCAAGTCCTTCGCCGGGCGTATTCTTTTCGACAACGTTTCACTGCAACTCAACGCCGGTGACCGTGTCGGTCTCGTCGGGCCCAACGGTGCCGGTAAAACAACGCTGCTCTCCATCATTCTTGGCGAACAGACCCCGGACAGTGGAAAGGTCTTCATGGACCGCGGTTTGTCTTTCGGCTATCTGCCGCAGGAGAGTGCGCCCGTCGGCGATGAAACCGTCATGGAACTCGCGACCAAGCACGCTCCGGAGCACAGCGGCTGGGAGATCGAGCCGAAGGCCAAGAAAATCCTGCGCGGCCTGGCATTCCGGGAGAGCGATTTCGACCGCCCGGCGAAGGCACTGAGCGGTGGCTGGGTCATGCGCGCCCACCTTGCCCGACTTCTCATTCAGGAACCGGACCTGCTTCTCCTGGACGAGCCAACGAACCACCTCGACCTCGAATCGCTCCTCTGGTTCCAGGACTATCTGAAGAACTACCCTGGCGGCATCCTCATCATTTCGCACGACCGTGAGTTCCTGAACAGCCTGCTCGACCGCGTGGTCGAAATCGCGTGGCAGCGCCTTCATTTCTACAAAGGCAACTACGACGCGTTCGTTCGCGAGAAAGCAGCCAGGGCCGAGCAGCACCGCCAGGCATACGAGAATCAGCAGAAGGAAATTGGACGACTCCAGGACTTCGCCGACCGCTTCCGCGCCAAGGCCAGCAAGGCCGCGCAGGCGCAGAGCAAGCTCAAGCAGATCGAGCGCATGGATAAGATCGAAGCTCCGCTGGAGCAGGCGAAGACCGTGGGCTTCAAGTTCCCTCAGCCGATTCGCAGCGGCCAGCGTGTGATGACGCTGAAAGACATCAACCATGCTTACGGCGACCTCGTCGTCTATCGCGGCATGGAACTGGAAGTGGAGCGCGGCCAGCGCACCGTGCTCGTCGGACCCAATGGTGCCGGAAAGAGCACCTTGCTCAAACTCCTCGCCGGAGTCCTGCCCGTTCAGGAAGGCACGCGCACGCTTGGCCACAATGTGAAGTGCGGCTACTTCGCACAAAACCGCGTCGAGACGCTTCAACTCAACCGCAGCGTCCTCGCCGAAGCGATGGATCTGGAAGTGCAGCAACCCGAGCAGTTCGTGCGGACACTTCTCGGAAGCTTCCTCTTCAGCGGTGAAGATGTCTTCAAGCCCGTCGCCGTGCTCAGTGGTGGAGAGAAATCGCGCCTCGCCCTGGCCAAACTCCTTCTCGCGCCGCCAAACTTTCTCCTGCTCGACGAGCCGACCACGCACCTCGACATGGCCAGCATTGAGGCGCTCATCGGAGCCGTTCGTGATTTCACAGGCACCATCGTCTTCATCAGCCACGACGTTCACTTCATCCGCAGCGTCGCCAGCACTGTCATTCACATCAGCGCAGGCCAACTCACTCCTTACGCCGGCGACTACCAGTATTACCTCGACAAGAGTAAGGCTACTTCCGCGCGTGAAGCCCTTACCGCCGGCCAGAAACTAACCGATAACCGCGCTGGCAATCCCGCCGCTGGCCCAGTGGCCGAGGCGCCCAAAGAAAAAGTTTTCCTCAGCCGGGATGAGAAGAAAGCGGCTGGTCGCGACCGTGAGGCACGCAATACTGCCCGCCGCGATTTAAAGCTGCGTGTTGCCCAGCTTGAGCGCGATATCGCCAAACTCGAAGAGCGCCAGCGCGTCATCAGCGGAGACCTCGAGCGCCCGGAGACCTATGAGAACTCCAATCGTGCCATGGAACTGAATCGCGAACTCACAGGAGTCAGCGATTCCCTGGAACGCATGACCGCCGAGTGGGAAAAGGGTCTCGCGGATTTGGAGACCAATCCTGCATCCTGAGTCGGAACGGATTGTGCGAGGCTACGCGAGCGACTCCAGACGCTTCACGATCTCCGACTTTGGCTGTACGCCGGTAGCCTTGTGCTTAAGTTCGCCGTCCTTGAAGAAGAACAGCGCCGGAATGTTGCGGATGCCATACTGCACGGCCAGATCGGCTTCATCATCCACATTCACCTTCACCACTTTTACGCTGGCCCCCTTATCTGCGGCTATTTCGTCCAACACCGGGCCGAGCATTTTGCACGGGCCACACCATTCGGCCCAGAAGTCAACGACTACGGGGACTTTGGCGTTGAGGACTTCCTGTTCAAAAGTGGCTTTGGTGACCTGGGTAACTGCTTCGCTGGCCATGATGATATTGATGGGGGTAGGTGGGTTTTTTGGAGGGGACAGGTAATAGGGAATGCGGGGGTGACAACTAAAAACACCTATGTTTGAGCCCTGAGACCACAAAAAAGCCCGCCGGAATTGCAGATTCCGGCGGGCCGTGATTTTGGAGGCAATCTGATGGCAGAGGCTTACATGAAGCTTGTCATGACGATGCCTGCGAT
>JANOZA010000829.1:0-8806 GCA_031429155.1 Verrucomicrobiota bacterium
CCGTAGTAGGTGTATTCCACGTCGAGGCTGTCATCGGTCCAGTTGCCGTGGAATCCGCCGTCGGCGCTCCAGAGGGTGTCGGTGAAATCGAGCAGTGAATCTTTGTAAGCGGCGAAACTGACCTGCATGCCGTCGAGGGCGTGGAGGGCTACGGCGGTGGAGAGGAGATCGGGAATGGGAGCACCCGGCGCGGCGAGGAAACCGCCGCCGGGATGTTGTTGGGAGAGCAGCCATGGACCGGTGCCCGGCGGCGGCGTGCGGCGGAGATGGCGGTGCAGCGCCACGGCGGCGGCGGTGGCGGGGATGGTGCCAAACTGGAGGCCTGGTTCATTGGCATAGCCGCCGGAGGGAATGGCTAGCACCGCGAGGCAGTCGGTGAGGGTGGCCGCAGACGGCAGCGGGGCGCGAAGATCGTAATGCGCAGCCCAGCCAAGCAGACAGCCATACGTGGAGCAGCGCGGCGCGGCGCGGCGCTGATTGAAACCGCCATCGGGCGTCTGAAAAGCCACGATGCGATCAAGCAGAGCCGTGCGCGTCTCGTCCGGGAGGCGCGCTGTTTCCACCGGCACCGCCGACCAGCAGCGCGCGAGGCAGCAGAGGTGAATGAAATCAAGCGATGCCCCATCGCCGAACGTGGTGAGCCATGCCGCGAGCTTCGACCAGTCAGGCTCCGTATGCAGCGCGAGCAGCGCCTCCATTCCAAAGACGGTGTAGTAAAGATCGGGCCGTCCGTCGCGATCGGACCATGCGCCGCAGTCGAGCGCCTGACTGCGAACGAATGATCGCACAAGATCAGCAGCGTCACCGAGCAGTTGCGGTGCAAGACGGGCCACCTGAAGCATTTCGAGCCGGAAACTCATGGCGTGCGCACTTTGCCGTACCATTCATTGGCCGCATTCCACACCCGGTCCCATTCCTTCCGCGCCCCCTCGCGGAACTGCGCCTCGCCAGGTCCGTGCTCAAAGAACACTATCCACGCGAAGGTGGCGGCGGCGTAAAGGAGGAGCCAGATGAACCAGCGGGGAATGTGCATTTGAGGAAAAGCAGAATACAGAATGAAGAGACGGGCAACGGACGATTCGAGAACAGCAGAACGAAAAACGCCCACACGGCACGGGGCCGTGAGGGCGTTCGGGAGGAGGGGTGCCGCGGGGTCAGGGTTTGACGACGCGGACGCGGAGTTGGCGGCGAATGTCAGTGGCGAAGGGAACGGGGGCCCGGAAGACGCGGGCGAGACTGCCGTCCCCGTTGAGTGTTTCGCTGACGAGCACGGCATCCGCCATCCAGCCGGTGAGAGCGGTGGCTGTTTCGGCGATGACCTGCACGTCGGACGTGAGCGGAGCCTGAGTGAAGGTCATGGTGACGTAGGCTTCCGGCGGGCTCATGCCGACGGTGACATTCTCCACGCTGGCGGCAGGGGCTTTGTCGGTGCTGCTGTCATTGGGGCTGGTGCCAAGCATGTATTCGACGAGGTCCTGGAGGCCGTCGAGATCGTTGTCTCCCTGACCATTGGCGCTGGCACCATTGGTGAGAGCCCATAGTTCGTAACCGCAGTCCACGCCGCCGGGATTGCCGTTGATGAGGGAATGCTCGAACCAACTGCCGGCGGCGGACTTGTTCGCCGTGGCCGGGCTGGCGCAGGTGAACCAGATAGTCTTGCCGTCACCGTCTGCGGCGGTGGGCCATGGGACGGCGTCGTCGTAGGTGAAGTTGGCGACGTCCTGCGCAGTTGTGAGGTTCTTCAGGATGAGCTGCTCACCGCCGTTGTCGAGTTTTCCGGAATAGGCACCGGCGATCTTCGCAGAGAGGCCGGGGTAGCTGGCGTCAGGGTAGCGCTGCTGAAAGGCGGCGGGATTTTCCACGAGCACGCAGCGGGCACCGGGGGCGAGGGAGCTGATGCTGGACTGCGTGGTGAAGTCGAAAGTGATGCCGGTTTCAAATTTCACGCCGTCGAGTTGCACGGTGTCAGTGAGTGAGATGTTGAGCAGTTCGATGAACTCGTAGTCATCGCGGTCCACCGCCGGAGCAACGATGGGACCGCGGGGGTTGTAGTTGATTTCGCTGACGACGAGATTGGCGGAGGACGCCGGGACGCCGATGACGAAGGCGAACTCTGTCAGCGCCGACCATTCGCTGGTGCTGGTCTGGTAAACGCGGGCGCGGATGATGCCGGAGGCCGTGGGGGAGACGATGCCGCCACTGGCGACGGTGGACGAACCGGCGCGGATGGCACCGCCGATCATGCGCGGATCCTGTTCGTCGAGGCGGTAGTAGATAACGCCAGTGTCGCCGGTGGTGTTGGGGTTCGTCATCGTGAACGAGCCGCCCTGGGGAATTAGGCCGCCGTTCTGAGAATAAACAGGAGCATCGAAGAGAGGGTAGAGCGGCATGGAGACGAGTGTGGCATCCCCTGCCCCTCCGCTGGCGCCGGCGGCTTTGTCTTTGTAGGCGCGGAGTTGCTGGATGATGCGGGCGGCGCGGCCAGGGCCGGAGGAAACGGCGAGGTCTTCGTTGCTGCCGAAAGTGACCCAGTTGGTCAGGCGGGTTTTGGCGCTGAGCCAGTCAGCCTTGGAGAAGAAAGCGCCTTGTTTGGAGTCACCCCATCGCGCGGATTCGGAGACGATGACAGGATCCAGCGTGGCAGCGCGCGTATTCAGCCGGCCGATGACTGCCGCATTGGTGAGCGCTCCGCTATTAAAGAGCGCACGATGAGCCCGGTCACCGAACATGACGCGGTATTCTTTGGAAAACGCGAGATCCTCGTGAGTGTAGTGGGGATTGCTGCGAGTGTAGTCGGCGATGGTGTTATACATCGCCTCACCCTTATAGTTATTGCCGGAGCCGCCCCATGGACCGGTGCGGTCGCGGCTGCGGCTGTTGCCTGTCTCCGCATCGCTGCCCATACCGTGCTCGAAATCGTGGGCCATGAACTGAAAGCCGTGATCGCCGAGACGGTCGCGGAGGCCGAACCAGTTGTTGGAGGCGTTGCTGAGAAAGGTGGACATGGGGGCATCGAAGCTGCCGCAGTAGAAGACGGTGAGCAGGTAGTCCGCCAGATTATCGGCATCGAGAACGCGGGGGAACGCGACCGGATCCAGTGGTGTGGTTCCGTCGGCGGCGAGGTTTTGAATTTGGAAATAGCGCGTGGTGCGGTCGGACTCGGTGGCGGCCGTGCGCAGTTCGCGCGAACGGAACCAAAGGCGCGACCATGCGCTGCCCGGTGCGGCGCTGGTGCCTTGAAGCATGGTGCCGTCGGTGGCTTCGGTAACGTAACCGCCGGAGCCGCCGGAGGATTTGACGACGTCATAGTCGTCGTCATCTCCGTTGAGGTAGCTGGCGCCGAACGAATTCTCAGCCCGCTCCTGGCTGGCGTAGAGCCCCCAGTAGATGCCGTTGATGAAGAGATGGTAGTGGCGCGTCTTTGTATAAATCTGGCCAAGGGCGCGCTGATTGTCGCGACCGCAGAGTTCGCGCAGGAAGGTGTTGGCCTGGTAGGCGGCCCCGGGAGAGGTACTGGGATCGAATGACCACGAATAGTTCTGGGGGCACTGGAGGTCGAGGTTCTTGAAGGAAGTGGTGCCCTCCTTGCCAAAGAGCCGGTAATTGAGCGGACCTTCGTACTGATTGCTGAAGAAGAGGCGGAAGGCGTGCTTGGGATTGGTATCCTGCCGGCTGTAGCCGCCGCGGACGCGCAGGCCGCAGTCTATCTGCTCCTCAACAAGACCGGTGGTGTTGTCTGCGGCGGCGCTGTCATTGAGAATCTCAAATGACGCCGGGCGCTCCCACTGCTCACCGCGCAGGTTGGAGGAGACGTAGATGCCAAAGTTGGGGTCGAGCAGGTTCGGCAGGTCAGTGGTGATGGCGACGCTGGGAATTTGCTGGAGCGCGGCGGTGACGGCGGCGGCATTGGGGCCGGTGACGCGGCTGTCCATTCCGTAGTCGAGCACCTGTCCGGCCACGGGGCCGACGGGCCAGCCCTGATTGATGGTCGAAGCCTGAGTTTGATTCAGCACATCCGCCGGGAAGACGTAGGTGTGCGTGTCCACGTTAGCAGGATACCAGTCCTTCTTGAAGGCGGCGGCGCGGATGACGGTGGTGGCGCTAATGTTGATGGCGCTGGAATAGACGGTGCCGGTGAGTTGCGTGGGTGTGGAGCCGTCCGTGGTGTAGCGGATCTGAGCCGTCGGCTCATCCGCAGTGATGGTGAGCGGGAAAGCGGCAGACTTGATGCCGCGGTGAACACTGAAGTGGGTATCGCCGATGAAGCCGGTGAAGCCGGCAGCATTCGCGCCACCCGGCGTCGGTGCGGAAAAGTAGCCGGTTCTCAATTCCGTATCGTAGAGGCCGTAGCTGCGGTCCTTCTTCTGCGCGGGATAAGGATTGAACTGAGAGACCACGTTGTAGCCTCCGGCACCGTTGTTCTGAGTCAGTGCCAGGTAACCGCCGGCATCGCTGAGCTTGAAGTTGGTGTGATACTCGTCGCCGGGATAGGTAATGTTTTTCGAAGAGGCGAAAACGACAAAGTACTCGCCGCTCTGCAGCGTGTGTGGACTGCCGGTAGGGAAGGCCCATTTGTTTTTCACGAGCGCGTCGTCGGTCAGGTAGTAGCCGGCGAGGCTAATGGGCGAGCCGCTGCCGTTGTAGATTTCGATCCAGTCGGAAGCCTGAGCGTCGTGATCCTCGATCGTATTCGAGTTGTCGGCCTGAAATTCACTGATGATGAGGCCCGGGGTGCTGATGAAGAAGGGCACGCCGGTATTTTCGAGGAGCACTGCGGCCCCGTCGGGTTTTGTCCAGAAGGCCTCACCGGCCATGCCGCCGCCCTGTTCCCAGAAGACGTAGGTAATGGTGTGGTTGCCGGCGCTGAGGGTTTTGGTGCCGGTGAAGGAAGTCGGCCCGTGGTTGGTGTCGTCCACGATGACATCAGCACCGTCAATGCGCAGGCGGCCGCCGTCGTCGTTGTTTATGCCGAAGGTGTAGCTGCCAGGGAAGTTCACCTGGAGTGTGGCGGTGGACTCGACGACGAAGTTGTCGCCATTTCCACCAGGCGGGAGCGTTTCGCCTCCGGCGAGCACGCCGGTGGCGCTGTCACCGAAATTTATCCGCGGCAGGCCGGTGGCAGTGAAGGTGGTTCCGGCGAGCGCACCGCTGAGCAACTGGTCGCACGTGGCGAGATTCGCGACGGTGACAGCGGCGGAAATGCGGCGCACATTCCAGCCCGCTGGAGTAACGGCGATAGGCACCGGCACGTTCACGGTGACGTTCTGGGAGGCGGATGCGTAAGCGTTCGTCGCTGTCAGGGTGTAGGTAGTGGACTGGCTGATGCTGTCGCAGTAGCCATCCACCGCAGCGACGCTGCCGGGCCGGGGAGTAATGCTGCGGGTGTCGGAATTGCTCACATTCCAGTGCAGCGCGGCGGTGCCGCCGGGCATGACGAGCGTGTCGTCGGCGGTGAAGGAATTGATGACCGGCGGCAGGCCGACGTTCACGGTGACCTGAGCGGTGACGGAGCCCTGGGGATTCGTTGCCGTCAGCGTGTAAGTGGTGGTGGTGGCGGGCGCGCTGAGGTTTCGCGTGCCTGTGGTTACCGGCGTGACGCTGCCGACGCCGTTGTTGATGCTCAGGCTCTGCGCTCCCACTGCCGTCCAGCTCAGCGTGATGGGCGCGCCGGCGACGACGGTGCTGTCATTCACCGTGAAGGAATTGATAGAAGGCGGCTGGTCCACAAAGACCGTGACGGTGGCAGCGGTGGACTGCGTGCCGTTGGTGCCGGTCAGCGTGTAGGTCGTCGTAGTCACCGGCGAAGTAATAGTGACGCTGCTCTTCCCGGGTGCCAGCACCGGATTCCCCGGCGGAGTCGGCGACATAGTGAGCGCGGTGGTGAACTTGTTGTCCCAGCTCAGCGTGATATTGGCCGGCGCTCCGGCGACGATGGTGTCATTGCTGGTGCGGAAGTTGAGCATGGGCTTTTGCGGGACGAGCGCAAAGAGCGTGGGATCACCCAGCACTTTGAAAGTGGCATCCGTGGCGCTCTTATCGCCTGGCCCTGCCTGCACGTAGTTGAATGCCCCGCCAGCCTGCTCAAACCACGTGTAGCGGAAGTTGTAGTCGCCTGGCTGGAGCGTCACCACGCCGTAGGCATTGCTGGAGCCGGTTGGCAGGCCAGCCTGGAAGGATTCCCCGCTGATGAATGTCTGCGCGTTGCCGTTGTAGAACTTCTCCCAGGCCGCTCCAAAGATCACCATCTGAAAGCCGTCGTCGCCATTGCAGTAGAAGGTGTATTGCCCGCCCGCACCTGCCGGCACGCGGAAACAGCCTGTGACCACCTGCCCGAAGTTTTCATCGTCCGCTGCGGTGTTGGAAAAGTAAGTGGCATAGCCCCCGAGAGCACCGCCGGGCGATTGGGGATCGCCGAAGCTCAGCCTTGTGGCGGTGGAATTGTTCACCGTGCCCACGTTGTTCCACATCGCCGCCGTCACATCGCCCAAACTGTTCACAATCGCGGGTTTGTTCTCACGCACGCCCAGCGTGCCGTTGCCGCCCCATGGCTCCCCGGCGCCGTAGGGCCAGAAGGTCGTGCGCAGCGCGAGCGGATCGCCGCCGCGGGAGAGGTCATCTATCTGCGCGATGGTTAGGGCCTCGTCCCAGATGGCGACATTGTCCAACTGCACGCGGGAGTAGCCGCCGATGCTGCCAGTGTCGCGCGCGCCGAAGACGAGCAGATTGGTGGAACTCTGAATCGTCGCCCCGGCATTCGTCTGCACGGCGGCGAGCTGGCCGTTGATGTAGATGCGCTTGTTGGTGCCATCCCAGGTAGCGCAAACGTGCTGCCAGCGGGTGACCTTGCTCGCCTCGCCCGGGGCATTGGCCCAGCCCCAGGCGTTGGTCGCGAAGTCGCCATTTCCGGAGGCGAAGCCCGTCGCGGATCCGCGAGTCGTCCAGTCAGCCTCGGGGCTTCCTCCGCTGCGTCGGATTTGCCAGCCGTTCCCTTCACCGTTCTTGGCGATGAACGGGACCCAGCTATCCACCGGCCAGCCTTTCACCCAGCACGACACCGTCGCCGGGCCAGTGAAGTTGAACAGACTCGCCGATCCCGGAACATAGGCATAGGCGTTGGCCGCCACCGTCGTCCGCATGTCCAGCGACCGGGAACTCGCCCCCGCCAACTGCGGCGCCACATCGGTCGAATACGCCGGAACCTGGCCCGCGGGGCCCGCAGCGGCATGGCGGGCGTTGGACGAAGAATCGTTGTAGGTATTGTCGAATGTCCAGTAGCCTTGCAGACCGGCCATGCCGGGCAGCGTTGTGAGCAGGAGAGCGATGGCGATAAGCAGGAAACGCGGGGAGTAAGTCATAGGTCGGAAGGGACGGGTAGGGAGTTACTGTATTACAGTAGGTTTCAGGGATGACAGCTTGATGAGAAGCAGGGCAATATTTGACTGCACGCGGCGAAGTGCTGCGCTGGAGGTTCCCGGCAGTGCCTGCCAGCGAAAAAAAATGCCCTCACGGCCGGAGCCGTGAGGGCATCACAGGAGTTTGCCCGTGCCTCAGGGGGTGGGATCACAGACGACATGCACACGCATGAAGTTGCGATTGTCTCCGCTGATGGGGAGCGGGGCACGATAGACCAGAGTCTCGGTGCCGTTGCCGTGATCCAGACGGCTGACGAAGACGGCGCTGGCAGTCCAGTTCGCGGTGGCAAGGTCATCGCAGACTTCCACCGCGGCGCTGACGTCTGGGATGTCTATGCGCCGGGTGTAGGTGAGCGTCTGATACTTGTCCGTCGTCATGCCAACCGTGAAGTCGGCTGTGCCGGCGACAGGCAGGAGGCCTACACTGCTGGCAGAGGTGGGATTCGAGCCGAGCAGATACTCAATGAGGTCGGCGATGCCGTCCGCGTCGGAGTCGCCTTCGCCATCGGAGGAGACTCCGTTGGTGGCGGCCCAGGAAGCGTAGGCGTCGCCATCGGGTCCGCCGGGATTGCCGCGGACGATCTGGTGACCATACCACGAGAGCGGGTCGCCGTAGGCACTGGTGGTGGCCCCGCAGGCGCTGCGGAAGACGAGAGTCGCTCCGTTGCCAGTGTTGCCGTCCGGCGTGGTGGGCCACGGAGGGGAGTCATCGCAGGTGATGTCCGCGATGGTGCTATTGTTCAGCGCGGTGAGAACGATGCGCTCGCCGCCGTTGTCGAAGTTGCCGTCGAACGGCCCGACTGTTTTGGCGGAGAGGCCGGCATAGCTGCCATCCGGATAGCGGCTGGCGAAGGCCGCGAGGTCCCTGACGACAACGATGCGTTCGCCGGCAGCGAGCACGCGCCCGGTGGGGAACGTATAGGCGATGCCGGTGGTGAATTTCACCCCGGTGAGATCAATCGGGGCGGCGCTGGAGTTTTGCAGTTCGATGAACTCAAACGTCTGTACATCGCCGCCGGTGGGCGTTCCCGGTGTCAGATCGCGCGGATTGTAGTTTATCTCACTGACAACGGTATTGGCCGCTGAGGCGGGAGTACCGACCACGAAGTCAGCCTTGCCCGTAGCGGACCATTCACCGGCCACACTGTCATAGACCCGGGCGATGAGGGTGCCGGTAGCCGTAAGTGTCGCCGGACCGCTGACGGTGCCATTCGGCCCGATGGATGTCGCACCGACGCCAGGAGCGCCGCCGCCCAGAGGACGCGGATCCACGCCCGAAGTGCTGTAATACACCGTCTGGTTGGCCGGTGTGCCGTTCGGGTTCGTCAGAGTGATGTTCGTGTTCACCGCCACGACACCGCCGTAGGTGCTGAGCACCGGCGCATCCAGCCCTG
>JANOZA010000830.1:0-17717 GCA_031429155.1 Verrucomicrobiota bacterium
CGGCCGCATGGGTGCCGCTCACGCTCACTTTCGGAGTCCCCGTAACATTCAAAGAACCGGTGCCGGAATTCTGAATCATGAAGGAACGAGTGATCGTGCCTCCGATGATATCCGTTGTTCCAAAGGCCGTGAAATCCGCCGCTCCAGGTACCGTGTCGCCGTCAGGAATGGACACGCTGTTGCCGGTCACATTCATCTCCGGCAGTGCCCCCGTGCCATTGATGGAAAAGTTGTAGGGATTCCCGTCGATGTCGTCATTCGCGATGCTAAGCGTGGCCGTGCGGGTGCCGCCGGCCCCGGGATCGAAGGTCACCTGGAACGTGGTCGAACCGGCTGCCGCCACCGGTGAAGCCGGTTGCAGCGTCACCGTGAAATCGGCCGGGTTGGCGCCGCTCACACTCACCGCCGGGGTCCCCGTCAGATTCAGAGGGCCGGTTCCGGAGTTCTGAATTGTGAAGGAGCGTGTGATGGTGCCTCCATTGACATCCGTAGCGCCAAAGGCCGTGAAATCCGCCGCTCCCGGTGTTGTGTCGCCGTCAGGAATCAACACACTGTTTCCGCTGATGTTGATATCCGGCAGGGCCGTGTCGACGGTCATATTGAACGTCATCGTGGAACCGGAGACACTGATTCCATTGATGACATTGCCGCTGGGAAGGATCACACCGCCCTGGTAGGATTTGGTGTCGGGGACGGTCGTGGATGCGATCGCACTCACACCGCCGCCGCGATACACATCTCCGCCATCCCCGCGGTCTATGCCCTTTTCCAATTCGAAGAGACCATCCGCCTGGAGCAGGGCTATTTTGTAATGATACCCGTTTTCCGGCCATCCCGCCTGGCCCGGGTAGCCTTCGTAGGTGTTGTCCAGCCTTGATTCATCAATGTGCCAAATGGCCAGACCGCCCTGCGGCATCACGGACTCAAATCCGAACGGCTGCCGGTTCTCGACGAGGAGATACTCTCCGGAAGGAAATCCCGCCGTGATCTTGAGAACTGTGGGGCTGGTTTCCACCTGCGGAACCGACTGCGCGCCCAACCCGATGACCGTTGGGGTCAGCCAGCCGAGTTGCGCTTTACACCATGCGGAAAAATGCGGCGGGTGAAGCTGGGTGCCGTCAAATCCCCATGAATTGGCCATCAGGCAGTATGAGCCGATGCCCTCACTGGAGCCGTCCGTGTCGTAAAGGTCCGGGAGTCCGAAAAAGTGGCCGGTCTCATGACAGATGACCCCAATGCGCACCGGCGACGTGCCGCTGGCACCCCAGAGAGCGGGTTCCGTGTGATAGTCCCGGACTTTGACTTTCACGCCCGATCCGTTGTTATCGGCGCTCACCCAGTTGGCCGAGAGACCCCAGCGATGAGACCAGATCCAGTTCCCGTTCCCGCCCCCGGTCTCCGCTCCATACCCGGAATGAATGACCGCTATCGAATCAATGAACCCATTATTGTCCTGATCGAATTGTCCGAAATCCACCGAAGCATCCACGAGAGCGAGCGCGTCCTGGACCATCCTTTGGGCGTTCTGTGGATAGGAACCAAGGCCATCCGTGCCATTGGCGTAATAGATTTCCGTTTGTGGCAGTGTGACCCAAACAGTCACCGTGCTTTGCAACGTCATCGTCCCGTAGGAATTCTCCGTATAAAAATCCCTAACACTACCCGTCGGAGCCAGAGTGGCATGGCCGCCAACAGCGTTGAAAATCGTGTCGTAGTCGGCCTCCGGCCTGGTATGGACACCCGGCGTGTGATCGGAGAACCGGCAGAGTACGACGAGATTTTTCACCGTGCCGGCAGGAGGCACCAGGGCAGGAGGTGTCGCGGCGGGCTGTTCCGCTCCCGTTCCGCTCACCGGTGCGGCCTTAAGTTTATGGCGCTGCGCCGGTGCTGGCAGCAACCGCTTCGGCGTGCCCGTGGGGGCCGGCAGTCCCCGCCCTGCGCGCCTGCTTCCGGCCACAAGGTTGCCGGTACCGTCGAGTTCCGCATAGAAATAACTGCCCCGTTTGTTAACCACAGTGAATCCCTTGTCATCTTCAAACCAGTGGAACGCTTCATCGCCATGAACCCGCAGCCGTAACACACTGCCGTCCGTTTGCGTGACCTCCACGGGGTTGGGGCTGGCATTGATCGCGGAGGCCTCGCGAACTCCCAGTCCCCAAAGGGTGAGAAGCACGATGCCTCCGGCACGGAGAAACGCACGCAAGGCGAAGAGGTTAAGCATTGGTAATGGTTGGTTGAATTTCCATAAAAAAAAGAAAATACCACACTTAAGCCGTCAAGCAAGCTACCGGACGAATCCAAGACTTAAATCCTGCACCGAATGCCGCGGCACATCTAAGTCATTCATTATCAACATACAGTGTGCCCCGATGGGTGATTTTCAACTCCTGAACCGCGTGAGAACTGACCGCCGGCACCGACTCCGCGCGGGCACCGGAAAGGATCCCCGGTTCACAAACCAGCTCTCACCATGGCGGGAGCGCCATCGTGCCGCCATCGAGAACGATGGTGGTCGCGTTGATGTATTCCGCCTCGTCACTGAGCAGGAAAGCGGCGGTATGCGCGATGTCGAGCGGCTGGCCGAGGCGGCGCACGGGGATGCGGCGAGCGACCTCGGCGTAAAGCTCGGCGACCGGCTTGTCCCAGCCTTCGCAGGTTGCCGCAAGCATCGGGGTATCGATCGTCCCCGGACTGATGCCGACGACACGCACTGTTCCCGCATGGTCCACGGCGAGGCAGCGCACTACGGCTTCGAGCGCGGCCTTGGACGCGCAGTAGAGCGCATGCGCCGGGAAGCCGATATGCGCGGCGACGGATGTCGTGATCAGGATGACGCCTTTGCCCTGCGCCTCCATCACAGGAATAACGTGTTTGGCGGTCCAGAACACACTCTTCACATTCACGCCCATCACTTTTTCCCATGCAGCGTCATCGAAGTCCGTCGCTTTCCCTTTCGCCCACACGCCCGCATTGCAATGCACGCCGTCGATGCGCCCGTAGTGTGCGATCGAACGCGCCACCAGCGACTCCACACTCTCCTCCCACAGGACATCGGTGAAGACGAAAAGCACATCGCAGCCAGCCGTTCGCAGTTCCGCCTCCAGCGCGTCGCCGCGATCCGGCTGGTTCGATGCGATGACGACACGCGCACCGAGTGAAGCAAAATGCCGCACGCAGCCTTCGCCGATGCCCGACGTGCCCCCGGTGACGAGAATCACTTTGTCTTTCAATGCCATGGCAGGTCATCCTCCTTTTCGAATTTCATAAACTCAATTACCGCGCCGTCCTTCATCACAAACGCGACGGTAAAATTCGGCGACGGCTCGAACGGTTCGATGAGCACCTTCTCTCCGCGCAGCGCGGCGTCGAGGTCGTCCACACGATACGCGATGTGCGGCATATCGCGCACAGGGCCCGTGACGGGACTGTCCTTCTCAAAACGCAGATGCTCGACTTTGTAAGGATGCTTCCGCGGGTCGGTGACCCACACTTTCGTTTCCTCGACGTAGTATTCGCCGGGGTGGCTTTCGCCGGTCGGCAGACCGATGTGATGGAATTGTCGCATGGTTATTCGGGTTGGTTGCGTGCCGCGATGGCGCGGTCGGCCATGCGGAAGAAATCATTCTCCGGCGCATAGCCGAGCACGGTGCGGGCCCGGGTGATATTGATCTCAAACGAGTGATAGTTAGGGCAGCGCAGTTCGACCGCCGGCACGCCGAGTTTGGCGCTCAGGTGCGTGGCTGCAACGCGGTAATCAAACGCCGATGGCCCCGCGATATTGAACGTCTGGCCGAGCGCGGCCGGATTTCCGAGCGCCCGGTCGAACGCCTGCATCACGTCGTCCACATGCACAATATGCCGGCGCAGCGGCGTGCCGTGAGCGTCAGTGAGGACCGGGATGCGCTCCTGTCCGGCGCGTACGAGCGCGAGCACGTCCCCGGTCACCTCGCCAAACCCGTGTCCCGGCTCGGCGGGATTCACGTTCTTCAGCAGCGAAAAGTGATTCAGCAAGTCATCCTGCTCGAAGACCCACGACGAGCGCAGCACCGTGACCGGCACGCCGTACTGGATGCCGTATTGCTCCGCCATCGCCTCCTCGATCACCTTGGAAAATGCATAGTAGCCAGGATAGGCCGTGCGCGGATGATCTTCATCAATTGGCACCGGCTGCGGATAAAACCAAATCCCCACCGCCGCATCGCCGCCAAACAAAATGAATTGCTTCACCCCATGCCGCCGGCAGGCTTCGAGGATGTTGAATGTCCCGCGCACGCTGACATCGAAGAACGTCGCCGCATCCTCCTTCGCAGTAGCGAGTTGCACCACGATGTCCGAACCGCGCACCACTTCCTCCACCGCCCGCGCATCCGCGATGTCACCCTGCACGCAAACCGCCTCCGCCACCGGCGTGCGGTGCACCAGTGCCCGGACTGCGCAGCCGCGACGCTTGAGCACGCGGAGCGCGTGACAGCCAAGCTTTCCGGAGGCTCCGAAGACAGCGATGGTGGCGAGGAATCGGCGGACTGTCATGATGGAATTACGAGGTATTGGTTTCGGCAGGCAGGGGGAGGCGTTCAATCGCACTTCCATCGCGCGTCAGTCGCCGCCGCGGACTGCAAACATTCGCGCCATCATGGGGTCTTCGGTTTGATGAAGATGACCTCGGCCCGGTCAATCCAACCTTTGCGAAGATCGAGGCGGAACCAGCCGTCACCGTTCTTTTTGTGAAGACGGCACCCGGAGCGTGGACCGAATTCCTTGAGGTCGTATTGCGCCCAGGTCTTACCCATGTCGGGCGAGTAGATAATGCCGCAGGCATACGTCGAGGCGGGCGCGCAGTGGGTGGCGATCATGACGCCGTCCTCGATGATCATGTTGGCGGACTCAAACCCTGGATTGAACAGCAGTGTGTGCTTCTCCTTGTCGGCGATGTCGGCGGGGGCGCAGGAGAAGATGCCGCGATCGTAGGTGCCGCGAATCGTCTGACCATTGGCATCGGAGATCCAATAGAGCCTCCCGTCCACGAAATTGATGCCGCCGCATTTGAAGCGCGAGTTGGAGTTCACGCTGACAATCACTTTCCAATTCCAGGAATCGCCTGTTGCGTCGTAGGTGCCGCGCAACCAGTGGCACTCGTCGCCGTCGCCGCGATCAATGTCACCGGTGCAGGCGTAGAAGGCTTTTTCGACGGGGTTCCAGGTCACGTTGTGAACGTGACGGGCGAGGACCTTGTTGGCCGGATCGCCCAGCAGCGGTGAGGACGCCGCGGCCCCCGGCTGCTGAAAGTGCTTATTCCGGCCGAAGGAATACGCGAGCTTCACGGTCTCGCCGCTGTCGGTGGAGTAGTAGATATTCACCGGCACTTCGCCGCCGGTGACGTTGCAGTAGTTCCCCCACACGAGCATTTCCTTCCCCTCCACCTCGAAGCAGTGCTCACCATCGAGTGCATGGAAATACCAGCCGGGCATGGCGGGATTCACCGGCTTGTGCGGGAGGTAGTCGCTGCCATCGGCCCTCTTCACCGTGATGGCGTGATGCGTCTTGAGATTGTCGGTGCTGAGGAAAAGCTGCGCGCTCGTGGCGAAGAGAATGTTCCCGTTCTTCAGGATGACGCTGAAGGTAATCTTGTCCGCATCGGCAAACTCCGCGCGGTGCGCCCAGGTTTTCGCATTGTCCTCCGAGAGGAAAATATTACCGTCGCCAAAGCCGAAAGCCTTGCTGCCACGCTGCGAGTCAATGTAAGGCCCCGCGGGGGCGATGCGGTAATAGAATTGCTCTGTTTCGCCTGTGAAGGTGTCCGAGAGCCGCGGCACTTCGTCGCAGAGCGCGAGCGCGACGGGCAGCGCCGCAAGCAGGATGAAAACAGAGAGCGTAATTACTTTGTGTGTGATCATGGAGGTTGGAGCAGTTCGTCGCTAGCTTTCCCGGGGCTCCGAAGATGGCGAAGATGGAGGCGTTGCTCATTCCTGAATGACTGTCAGCCGGACGTAGCGCCGGCCGGCGGTTCCAGCGGGGATGAGGGCATTGATGGTTTGCACGGTGCCGTCGTCGGCGATGACCCGGGTGGTGGTGCCGGCGGCGCTCCAGGCGGTGAGGTTGTCGGCCCACTCGGTGGTGTAGGTGAGTCCCTGGGCGACGCGCGGGCGGGTGTAGGTGAAGACGAGGAAGTCGGGGATGCCCTGGAGGCTGAGAGGCGAGGGGCTGGGCGTTAGGGGATTCAGGGCGAGGGCGAACTCGAGGAGGTTGTTATAGCCGTCGCCGTCGGGGTCGGCGGTGTGCTGGCGCTGGGCGGCGGGGATGGCGGGCTGGCCGGCGATCCAGGCGAGATAGGAATACGGGTTGGGCGCGGCGGTGTAGGTGAGTTGAAGCTGGGCGGGCTGGGTGCCGGCGGCGGTGTCGTCGAAAGCGTCGGCGGTGCGATGGCCGGTGCCATTGATGAAGAGGGCGACGGCATTGCCGCTGGTCCAGCCGGGGCGGGTGAAGACTTCGCTGAGCACGGCGGTGAGGTCCGGCGTGCGTTGCGCCGCGGCGCGTTCGCCGATGGTGTTCCATGCGGCGGGTGACCACGGGGCGCTGGCGGTGGTTTTGGCGCGGGTGCTGAGGCTGCTGGCGGTAGTGGAGAAAACGGCGGCATTGTCTGCGGCCTGAGCGCGGATGGTGAGGGCGGTGGCTTCGGTGTTCACTTCGTCGGCGGCGAACTGGATGGCGGCGGTCTTCAATTTCGTACCGGCGGAGAGGGTGATGTTTTCAAATCTCATGCCGACGAGCTGGTTGCCCGTGGTGGCGGTGTCGAAGACGAGTTCGAGGTCGCTGCTGCTGATGACGACGGTGCCGTCGGTGTATTGCTCCGCGTCGTTGGCGCTGTTGTTGATGGTGGCGTTGAGCGTCAGCACGGGAGAGGGCATGGCGTAGTTCACAGTGAGCCGCGCGGGCTGGCCGCCGCTTTTTTCCAGCGCATCCACGCTGCGCTGGCCGGTGCCTTCGATGAGAAGAACGACGGCATTGCCCGTGGCCCAGTCGGGCCGGCTGACGACGGACTGGAGGAGGGCGGTGAGGTCGGGCGACTGATAGGATGTTCCGGCGGTGAAGGCCCCGGGCGTCCACAACACGCTGGTGGAAGTGGCGGCGCGGTTTTGCAGATCGTGCGTGGCGGCGGTGAAGGCGGGCGCATTTCCCGCAACGTGGGCGGCGATGTCAAACGTTGCGGCTCCGCTCTCGGTGGTGGCGGCAGTGAGTTGCAGGCTGGCGCTGGTGATGATCGCGCCGGCGGGCAGCGCGAGATTCGTGAAGCGCAGGCCGACGATGCCGCTGGCACCGAGGGTGAGGTTTTGTCCTGCGAGAGTGACGGTGCCGGCGGCGGACTCCTCCGCATCGCTGGTGCAGACAGCGGTGACGGTCGAACTGAGAATGGTGAGGGTGAACGTGGTGGTGCTGTTGAGCGCGCCATCGCTGGCGATGAGCGAAACGGTGACGGTGCCACTGGTGCCCGCCGGCGGGGTGATGGTGAGCGTGCGCGCGCCGCCGGTGCCGGTGAGGACGAGCGCGCTGTTGGGCAGAATGGCGGTGTCGGACGACGTGGCGGTGAGCGTGGGCACGCTCGCGGCGGGCAGCCCGTCGTCGGTGAGCGTGAGATTCAGCGTGGCGCTGGCGGTACCGGGCTGAATGGTGACGTTCGCCGCGCCGCCCACGGTGGGAGCGGTATTGGCGATGACGGTGACGGTGACGTTGTAGGTCTGCGTGATGAGCGAGTCCGACGATGTCACGATGTAGCTCTGCGGCGTGGTGAAATCCGTCACCGCGCCGGAGACGCGATTACAGGTCGCGCCGGACGAAAGAGTGAAAGTCGGAGCCAGAGCCGTGACTGCCGTGCCATTCGGCACGGTGAGCGCGATGGCCGTGCCGTTGATCGTCGCCAGTCCGAGCGCGCCGAAGTCAAACCGCGTGATCATAGCCTGCGGCCCCGGCGGCGGGCTGGTGTCCACGATCTGGAAGGCATTGAACGAATTCGTGATGAGGAATCCGCCGGGGATGATCACGGTTTTATTCGCGCCGGTGAGATTGGAAAAGACGACGTAGTTCGCATCCACCGTGGCCGTGGCCGCACTGGTGGCCGTGCCCTGGAGGTAATTGAATGGCGTGAGCGCGCTGCCATCCACATAGCCCGCCGCCGTGGGGCTGAAGTTCTGCCTTATATAATACGCGGGCCCGCCCGTGAGGCTGACGCCCTGAGTGCGCCCCCCCGGTCCAACCACGTAAAAAACGAGGTCGTAGTTCGCGTAAGGAATGCCCGTGATGTTGAACGTCCAGTCGCCCCACGTGCGATACTGCGAGCCGGTGAAAAGCACCTCATCCGGCGTAGCTCCAGTGCCCGTGTTTGAGGACACGCCGCCGGCATCGCAGGTGAAGCCGGCCGTCGTCGGATTGCCCGCGCTGTCCTTCAACGCCGTCACGTTGCTCGCGTAGCTGGCCAGCGCATTCCAGTTGATCTGCTTGTAGCCGGGCGCACCCGCGCGCTGGTCTGCGAGCAACTGCGCGCCGCTGCCGCCAAGCCCGCCCGCGCGCTGCACGCCGATGCGCGGCCCCTCGTAGGGCGCGATGTTGACCGTGACCGTGAAGTCCTTCGTCGTCGCCCCGCCGGCGGAAGTGACGATGTAATGCTGCGGCGTGGAAAAATTCCGCGCCGTGCCCGATGGCGGCACACTGGTCGCGCCCGGCGAGACATTGAACGTCGGAGCCAGCGCCGTGAGATTCGTTCCGTAAGGCACGGTGATGGAAACATTCGTGCCGTTGATCGCCGCGGTGCCGAAGGTCGGAAAAGTAAACGCGCCGATGTTGTCCGTGCCTTCCGGCAGCACGAGCGTGTAGGGTTCATTCACCACCACATCCCACACCAGATCCCACATGTAGGCCGCCACATCCGGCGCGATGTTGAATCTGGCAGCCTGACAGTTCGAGAGGTTTGTAATCGCGCAACCATGCGGCCGCTGCTGGAAGAACACGCAGTACGAAGCCAACTGCCCGATGTAAGTTCCAAGACTCGACGTGTGCTGCCCGCCCTGCTCCAGCAGGTCATTCACGTTCGTGACGCCCGTGACCGCGATCCCATTCTGCAACCGCCGCGCCACCTCTGCGATGCAGTGGCCCATCGGAATGACGCCGATCTTCTTGCCCGGAAAATTGGTGCGCAGTTGGTTCACGATCATCTCGTAGTTCCGCTTACTCTTCCAGAAATTCGCCTGCGTGTAGTTCACCTCATCCGTGCGGTTCCATGTCGTGAGGTACGGCCCCTGCGAACTCTCCGGCCCGCAGGCGAAGATGAGAATTTTCGTGTTGGGATTCGCCGCAAACGCCAGATTCGCCATGCTCGTCGCCGCCGTAGAAGCCTCGACCCACGTCTCATACCACGGCTGCATCGTCACGATGTCCCACGGCTGCGTGGTGAGACAAGTATTGAACGGACAGGGCGAACTGAAATCATGCGCACCCGCCCACAGGCTCTTCAGCGTCTGATTCCACGCAATGTGCTGGCCATGCGTATTCGGCGAACTCAGCGACTGCGCGATGTCCCACGCACCCTGGTTGAGGCACGTCCATGAGTTCCCGATCTGATAAACCCTCAACGGCTCAGCAAATGCCGAGCGGCCTGCGAAAAGCAGCGCGAGCCAGAGTGAAATGCGGAGGAGGAGGTGGCGGAAATGCATGGAGAGAAAGAGGAGATGCAGGTGCGACCATGTAGCACCGCACAGGCATCCCGCAAAAACAAAGAGAGCCGTGAGGATCAGCCTTGGGCACGCGGCCTGCCGTCATTTCGGCAGCAGTTTGAGCATCCCTTTGCCGAGCGCGTCGCCGATGAGGAAATACGTCTCCGCATTGCCAAACTCGTGATGCCCGTGGCCCGGATTCGGCGAGTCTCCTGGCTGGCGCACAAAGTCCCGCGTGGGGACGAAAAGGACATTGCCGGCGAACTCCGGCTTCGCCGCAGCGGCGGCCTGGGCGGCGCGCAGCTTTTCCCACTCGGGCGGTGCGCTGACCCACGCGCCGGTGAGTTCGCCGACGACGACGGGAAGCTTCGGCGACCTCCACTCGCGCCGCACATCGTGGATCAGGTTCACGAGATTTTTCTCATACTCGGGGATGGCGTGTTTGGGATCCGTTCCATCGTTCCAGCCCTGATACCAAACGAGGCCGGCCAGTTCATAGCCGCGGCCTTTCGTGGAGGGAAACTCCGTCTCCATGCCCGCGAGAGCCTCGCGCACTTGAGTGAGCATGAGCGTGTAGTACTTGCCCACCACCCCGCCGGAAGACGGCGGACGGAAGTCGGCGAACAGGCTCTTGCCGCCCCACGCGGTCTTGATGAGCAGCACGGGGTTCTGCAACTGCCCGCCGACGACATGGCCAAACTGCAACTCCGGCCCGAAGTGATGCTTGTCGCCATAGACGGAAAATCCAATCCCGAGCGGCCCCGAGAGCAGCGGCCCGGTCTCGCGCTGGTAGTGGACGAACACATCATCGCGCACGGTCCACTGGCCGCTGCTGTCCTTGAGATGCTTGTATGTCGCGGCCTTCGCGGGATCGGCCATGAGCGTAGCCAGCGTGCCTTTGCCGTCGTTGTAGTCCTTGCCAGTAAGGTCCACCACGGCCTGCCCCTCCATGTTGGATTGCCCGGCGAGGATGAAAACCTTGACGGGCGGCGCGGCGTGCAGGCTGGCGGGGATGCTCCCGGAGAAAAGGAGCGCGCTGAGGATGTGGGTGAGTTTCATGGTTTGTGAGTTGTTGGCTATCGTTTGAGGGATGGTGGCGGAATGGTGCGGATCTCCGGCTGCGTGGTCGCGGCCTCGATGGCTTTGATGGCGTCCTCCACGGCGTTGATCCGCCGGTCGTTGAGTTCGCCTTTGGGAAAGTTATTCGCGGCGACTTCCGCGTTGAGGACGACGATCAATTCCCGCAGCCCCGGCACAGCATCGCGGGCGGCGGCGCCGTAGGCGACGAGTTCGCGCATGATCTCCCCCGTGCGCGATTCGCTGCCGCTGCCGCCCTGCGTCTTCGCGAGTTCGATGCCGGCGGCGATGCCTTCTTTGAAGTGATACTTCGTCAACGCCTTGAAGGCCCCCATGCGGATTTCATTGCTGAACATCGTGTCCGCGGGGCACGGCGTTTTCACGGCGGTGAAAAGGTCGGGGGCCAGCGCGATCACATCCTCGAGCTTGAGCCGCCGGTCGAAGAAGCCGCGCAGGGTTCCGCGGGCCATGCCGTCGGGATTGCGCGAGACGGTTTGAATCGCCGGGTAAAGCAGCTTTGGGTCGGCGGCCTGCACGGCATCGGCGAGCGGGCCGTCAAACAGCGCAGCGGCGAGCTGACCGTGCGCGAGCTGGATGGGGTCGGCCCAGCTCACGGGGCGGAGTGGCTCGGCGGTTTGCACGAGTGCCTTGAGGATTTCCGGGATCGCCGGTTTCGCCGCACCGCCCATTTTTCGGATGGCCTGCGCGGCCTTGTAGCGCACCCAGCGGTCGGCGTGCGAAAGCTGGCGCACCAGGACGGGCAGAGCCTCCGCGCTCTTCATGTGGCCGAGCGCCTCGCACGCGGATTGGATGAAATGCACGTCCTTGCCGCCGGCCAGGGTGAGGAGTTGCGGCACCATCGCCCTGGCGTCGGGGCGGCGGCTGAATTCCTCCGCCGCCCAGCCGCGCACGATGGGCGACCAGTCGCCAAACGCCGCCACCAGTTCATGCGTGCTCATTTTTTCCCGCGCCGTATCGAACCGCCCGGAGGCAGTCGCGGACGCCACTTCCTTGGCGTTCAGCCACGTCGCGGGCTTGGATTCTTTGCCGGTGATGCACAGTTTTTTCAGTGGCAGCGCATACGTCAGCACATACGTCGCCGTCGGACTCATGCCGTAGTAGCCGCTCTTGCCGTAATAAGTGCCGTCCTCCGTCCGGCCCGGCCCGTATTGCTCGCCGCCGTCGTAGGTGAACGATCCATCACAGCGCCGCACCAGATCGAAATGCCACGACGCCTCGCGCACGAACGCCGCCGCCGCCGCCGGCCCGCCGGCATTCGCGCCAAGCGCGCTCCACAGATAGCTGAATCCCTGCCCCGTGTGCCCGCACTCGCGACTGCGATAGCCCGCAGTCGCCATCTTCGCAAAGAACTGCGCCTCGCGCGTCCGGCCCTGCAATGAAAACAGCAGGGCGGTCATCGAGACTTTCCCGTTGTTCTCGTGGTAGGGCCACGGCTCGTGCTCGCCGTAGGGGATCGAGCCTTTATCCACGAAGTAGCCGAAAAATCCCGCCGCCCGCGCGATGGCCGCATCCACTTCCGGGTCCGTCACACCGCACTTTCTCCCCATCACGATGGCCAGGTTTCCCGCCAGCCCTGCCATATTCACCGGGCCGTATGGCGGGATGGAACCGTGCAGTTCCCCCTCCGCCGTGAGCCGCGAAATGCCGTGCCCGAAGGTCCCATACATGCTCTGCCCCTTCGCCAGCGTGAGAGTGTATTCGTTGATCGCGTGCCGCACTTCCTTGTCGCTCGTGAGCAGGAAATACTCAGCCAGGAAAAGATTCCGGTAGCCCCAATCCCAAATGGTCGAGCCATCCTTCAACTCCAGCTTCAGCGACGCCGGCCCCATCCTGTGCGCGAACTCCCGCACCTTCGGCAGGTACTCCGCGTTGCCCGTCGCCAGCAGCGCCAGCGCGCTGATCGAGCCCATCACGCCGTCCTTCAGCGGTTCCTGCGCGAGCACCTTGCAGGCATCGTCAAAGATGCGTTTGGACTTCGCGCAGTTGTAGGGTGCCGTCGCCGTGTAGGCCCCGAGCACGGGCATCTTCAGCTCCACATCGCTGGTCTTCCCCGCGCGCCAGATCGTCAGCTTCAAACCGCCCGACTGCTCCGCCGCCTGGATCGCCCCCGCGAGACTCTTCCGTGCATCCTCGCCAAAAAGCTTGCCGCCCGTGCCGAGGATCACGTCATCCATATTCACCACTCCATCCGCCGGAGATTTCGCGCCGACCTGCGTCACCAGGATCTGCCGGCTCTCCGCCGTCGTCCGGCCCTGCAGGCCATCGAAATGAGACGCGGGCCGGGAATAAATCCACCCCCGCAGCCCCGTCGCGCCGAGGTTGTAGGTGAGCTTGCGGTCCACGGTGTCGCGCGTGAGGTCCGGGGGAGTCTTCTCAGGATACGCAGAAAAAGCGGACACAGTGAGCAGAAGCGAGGCGGCGAGAATGGAGAGTAGTTTCATGTGAATTTGAGGGTGGTCGCTTTTCTGATGCTTCGCTAAAATCTGGCAGTGGAAGCGCCCGTCCGCAAAATTTCAGCACGGGCGCAGCTTCCTTGCTCCGCAGGTCGCGAAATACAAGTGCGCCCCTGTGTCATCGGCAATGCGCCCCTGAGCGGAGTCATCGCTTTCCCGCGACACGCACCAGTTTCCCTCCGCCACCCGGCAGACGCAGTTCCACGCGCGAGGCGTTGACGGGCGACCACTGGTCGGTGGTGGCGTCAAAGATTTCCAGCTCTGCAGGTCCGGCTAGTCCGATGGTACGCTCGGCTTTATAGTCGAGGTTCACGACGACGGCGTGCGAGGAAGCTTCCGCATTGCCGAAGCGGCTCAGCAACAGGCCCTCGACGCGGGCGTTAGGCTTGTAGTCCACGGCGGGAATGGGCGGGTCGAAGGTGAACGACGTGTGCTCCGGCAGCGGCACTGCGCCGGGCGGCATCATGCCGGCGTGGCAGACGCCGCGGCAGAGGAGCGGCTGGAGTTCTTTGGCGATGGCGACGAACTCGCGGTTCAGCGTCTTCAGCGCATGGTAGAGCGGCGTGGGCGTGCCGTCGGGGAGCGCGATGCCGCCTTCGTGTCCGGGGAAACAATAGACGTAATACGCGATGCCCTGCGCGCCGTAGGCGACGGTCGTATAGACAAGGAAGCGCATCTCCTCCGGCGTCGGCACGCGCGGGCCATGCGGCGAAGCGAGATTCGTCGGCCCCCACGACGCGGCCTGCACGATATTCATGAATGGCAGCTTCGCGGCGAGCGCCCGTTCCCGGATGAGTGCGAGATTCAGAAAGTAATCCGGCGTGTCGCCCGCGTGGGTGAACTGGTAATGATCGTAACTGAGGAGCGACGGCTTCACGACCTCCACGAATTGCCGCAGGTGTTCGTCGTAGGCCGGGCCTTTCGCGCCCTTCGTGCCGAGCTGCTGGTTGTTCGCGTAGGTCGGCAGGAGATTGATGTAAGCGAGATGCGCCGGATCCTTCTCCCGCAGGTAGCCGACGATGCGCGCCAGCCCCGGGAAGTACTCCGCCGGCGGCTCATCGAAGAGATGATAAGCGTAGAACGCCGGATGCCTTTTCACGCGCTCAATGACGCCATCCAGCTCTGCGTGCTTGTGCGCATGATCGAGCGACGTGTGCGTGAGCGTGTCCGCCGTGAGCAATCCGCGCAGGCCGTGGCGATGTGCCACATCCAGTTCCTTCTCACGGCACCACACGAGATTCCATCCGCCCTCGGCCAGTTGCTTCGCCGCCGCATCGGTGAGGTCGCCGCCATTCGGATACCCCGGCCCGGCCCAATAGCTGACGATGGGATCGCCCACCTTCCACGCGTCGGCAGCGTGGCTCGGCCCGGAGAGCAGAAGAGAAAGCAGAAGTGCGGGGACGACGATGATACTGAGGAAACTTTTCATTGGGAAAGGACGTTACATCATTTCCAGCCCGCGCATGGTGCCGGTGCTGGTGGCGAATTTGCCCGACTCGATGCCGAGGCGCTGGAGCATGGAGACGTAGAGATTGGGCAGGGGGTAGTTGTTCGTTTTGTCGAAGGCGAGATGCTGGCCGTGTTTGAAGCCGCCGCCGGCGAGGATGACGGGCAGGTTCTTGTTGTCGTGGTTGTTGCCGTTCCCGAGGTTGCTGCCGTAGAGAATTTGCGTGCGGTCGAGCAGGGTATCGCCGTCCTCTTTGGAAGCGTTGAGCTTGGTGAGCAGGGCGGCCAGTTGCTTGAGTTCGGCGAGTTCCAGGTTCTTGAGTTGTTCGAGTTTGTCCTCGCGCCCGACATGGTGGGAAAGGTTGTGGCTTTCGCTGCTGACGCCGGGGATGTGCTCGCCGAAGCCGTCGAGGCGAATCATCAGCGTGATGAGGCGCGTGCTGTCGGTGGCGATGGCAAGGTGCGCGAGGTCATACATCGCGCCGAGCTTTTCGAGCAGGTATTCGCCATCCTTCGGCGCGGGGGCGTCCACTTTTGGTTTAGGTTTGCGCTCCCATTCCTCGGCGAGAACGAGGCGGCGCTCCACTTCGCGGACGGACGTGAAGTATTGGTCCAGGCGCTCGCGGTCGGCGGCACCAACCTGTTTCTGCAAGGCCGCAGCACGGGCGGCCACGGTGTCGAGGATGCTGCGGCCCGTGCGGAGTTCCTCGATTTGCCGCTCAACTGCGGCCGCATCGCCCGCGACGAAGAGCGCCGCGAAAACCTGCGCCGGGCTGCGCTCGGCAGGCAGCATCACGCCGCTGCCGGTGAACGACAGCGATTGATTCCCGCTCTTCGCCACCACGAGGGGCAGCGCGGAGACGCGTGTGAGATGCCCAATTTGCTCGGCGGCGAATTGGTCGAGCGAGATGCTGTTCCGAAACGACGCCGCGCCCGGATGCGGCGCAGCGGTGAGGAACGACGCCTCCGCCGAGTGCCCGCCCGTCACGTCGGGGTGCGACGTGCCGGAGAAGACGGTGAACTGCTCGCGGAAATCCTTGAGCGTTTCGAGATACGGCGTGAGCGCATAGCCGCGTCCGCTTTCGGCGGGAAAGAAGTGCCGCTCCAGCAGGCCGAGATTCGTGCAGACGGCGATGAGGCGGCGAGGAACTGCGTCGGGGGTCTTGCCGAAAGCAGGACGCATCGCGTCGAGCAAAGGCAGCGCAAGTGTGGCCCCGGCAGCGCGGAGAAAGGTGCGGCGTGAGAGCCTTGAGCGGGCGATGTGCGTCATGGTGTTGCTGGTTTGTGGCTTCAGTTTTTCAGGTTCTTCTTAGCGAGCGCGGCGATTTCTTCGGCGGGCAGGGTGCGCTGGTAAATGCGGATTTCGTCGAAGGTGCCGATGAAACTTTGGTCCGCGAGTTGGTTGCTGGCTCCGAGTGCGAGGCGTTCGATGCCGCTCTCGCCGGGACCGTTGCCGGTGACGGCGAGGTGGCCGTCGAGGTGGAGGTGTATGGCGCAATTGCCGCCCGTGTCATCATAGACGGCGAGCGAAACTTTTCCCGCCCGCGGCAGCGTGAAGGGGATGGTGACTCCATCAGTGTTTGCTGCCGCCGCGATGGCGACTGGCAGAAGCATGCGTGGCAGAATGGTCGGCAGGCGCATTTGATTACTTTTGAAGCTCGAAGGCCGCTGTCGTGGTGGAGGTCGTGGTGCCGGAGCAGACGAACATTCCGATGCGGCTGGTGTCGCTGAAGGCTGCGGCGTGCGTGTGCAGTGGCTGGCCCCAGTTCTGGCCATCGGGGGAAGTGAAGACGCGGACGGTGTCGGCGGTGCGTGTGAGCTTGAGATGGATGGGCAGCTTCGCGGGGCCGAGGTCTTTGGCGGCGTTGTCGTCCTGATCGCCGGCCTTGTTGCGCCAGCGGCAGATGAGTTTGCCGGTGGCGGTGACTTGGACCAGAAAGTATCGGCTCGCGGCTTCGCTGAGGTTCTCGCGGAACATCAATCCGGCGACGGTCGGCGGGCGGTGATCCCATTGATAAGCCGGGCCGCCGACGTTTGGCGCGAGACTGGTGAGGCGAACGGCGAGCGAGGCATCGCGGGTCAGTGATTGGCTGACGAACACGCCCTGATCGCGGACGCGCTCCCACCACGAGGTCATCGCGTGGCCGCAGCCGGTGAGGCGAAATTCGCGGCCACTCACGACGACGGAGCCGGGAATGGCGGAGCGGTTGAGTTCGTCGAATCGCCAGCCGTCCGGCAGCGAGGTCGGCGTGACCGTGACGGCGCAGGTGGTGGTGACTTTCCCAATCTGCGCAGTGAGCGTGCAGGCGCCCGGCTTTCGCGCGCTGACGATGGCGCATTGCTCGCCGATGCGCCGCACATCGGCTATAGCGGAGTCGCTGCTCGTCCATGTGACCTCACGATCAAAACTGTCCGCCGGTGCGAGCGTGGCGTTGAGCGTGGCGCGGTTGTCGGCGGCGAGCGTGAGCGCAGGCTGGTCGAGCGTGAGGGCGGCGACTTCCTTGCCGGGGCGGCAGTGGATGGACTGCACGAGTTCGAGGGTGGAAATGCGCACGCCTTCTGCGGCATTCGCGGCGGTCACGGCGAGGCGATAGAGATTCCATTTGCCCGGCTGCGCGATGGTGAACTCCCCGCGCCCATCAGGCCCGGCGAAGGCGGGTGCGTCCTGAGTATCGAGCACCGTCCATGTGCTACCGCCGTCGTTCGAGCCGGACAGCGCGAGGCTGCGCGGGAGGCGTTCCTTGTCGGGACAAACGATGAGATAGCGGCTGACGGGATGCTTTCTCCCGTCGGCATACTGGCACTGGATCCAACTGGCGGCGGCCTTGTCCTGCCACGCGGTCTTGTCGTTGTCATCGAACGCCTTCACCGCTGCCGTCGCATCGTCTGCGGCACCGCTGGCGGAGATGGAGCAAAGGCCGTGGCGGGCGTAGCCGCTGGTGTTGAAGCGCAACTCCGCTGGCCGCCCGATGCCCGCGACCATGAGGTCTTCCAGCGCCGTCTCGACCGCCGCCTTCGC
>JANOZA010000831.1:0-5669 GCA_031429155.1 Verrucomicrobiota bacterium
TACGACGACCGCGTGCATCACTGCATCGCGGCGCTGCCGGGGATGAGAGAGCGGACGATTTTGATGCACGGTTTCAGCAAGGCCTTCGCCATGACCGGATTCCGCCTCGGCTATGCGTGCAGTCCGCCGGAGTTGACCGAGGCGATGATGAAGATTCACCAGTACTCGATGCTCTGCGCGCCGATCACCGCGCAGATCGCCGCCGTGGAAGCGCTGGAGCACGGAGCCGGATCGGTCGAGCAAATGCGCAAAGCCTACTGGCACCGCCGGAATCTCGTCGTCAGCAAGCTCAATGGTGCCGGTCTCAACACATTCATGCCCGGCGGAGCGTTTTATGTTTTCCCCGACATCCGCAGCACCGGGATGACGAGCCGCGAGTTTGCCACCAGGCTCTTGGAGGAGGAAAAGGTCGCGGTCGTCCCCGGTACGGCCTTTGGAAAAGCGGGCGAGGGATTCGTGCGTTGCTGCTACGCGACGGACGACAAGAACCTCGCCATTGCGATGGACCGGATGGGCGCCTTCGCGGCGCGGCACCGGAAGTGACCGGCCCTGGCTTCCCCCATCCGCGCCTTGCAATTCTCCCGGCATCTGCGAGAAAAGCAGCACATTGCAGGTTGGAGGAGTCCCCTTCCGGCCTGGCAAAACCGACCTTATCCCCCAAGCCATGATCGGCGAACTTATCAAAATCCAGCCCGGGCAGCTTACCGTGAACCGCGGCAAGCGGCGGCGGAAGTCGCTGTTCAAGCGGCGCTGGTTTCAGGTGCTCCTGTTGCTCATGCTTCTCGGCGGCGTGGCTGGCTGGCTGGGGCTCATGGCTTATCTGAAGCCGTTCGAGGAAAAGGCGGCCACGTTTGACATGTCGCTCGTAGCGAAACTGGAACAGAGCAGCATCCTCTTCGACAGAAAACGCGCGGAAATTGGCCGGCTCGCCAACGAGAACCGGGTGCTCATTCCCTTTTCGGAGATGCCGGTGCATCTCATTGATGCCCTCATCAGCACAGAGGACCAGCGATTCTGGAGTCACAAGGGAGTGGACTATTGGGGTATAGCCCGGGCGGCGAAGGACAATATCCTCTCGGGCGAGGTGAAGCAGGGGGCCAGTACCATCACCCAGCAGCTCGCGAAGAACACCTACGGACTCACTGATAAAACACGGGAGCGCAAGATTCTCGAAATCTATCTCGCGAAGCGTATCGAATTGCAATACTCGAAGAGCGAAATCCTCGAGCACTACTTTAACCGCATACCTCTGGGCAAAGGCTTTTACGGGATTGAGGCCGCGGCGCAGGGCTACTTCAGCAAGCCGGCAAAAGACCTCACCGTGTCCGAAGCCGCGACCATCGTGGGGCTGATCAAAGCGCCATCGGTGTATTCGCCGCTCAACAGCATACCGCTGGCCACGAGGGAACGGAATAAGGTCTTCGACCGGATGGTCGCAGAGAAGAAATTGGACAGTGAAGAAGCAGAGAAGTTGAAGAAAGCGCCGATGGTCCTCCGGCCTTCGGATGTCGCGCGCGCCACCGGCTACGTGCAGCGTGAAGTTGAGGAGGAAGTGGAGACGATTCTTGCCGGCATGGGTATTGAAGGCATCACCGGCAAGGGATTTAAGATTTTCACTACTCTGGACAGTACGCTGCAGCAGGCCGCGGAGCAGAGCCTGACCAAACGGCTTGCTGAAATTGAGAATGGCGCTGGTTATCCTCAGCGGGAAAAGTTTGCGGACTACGCAGCGAAGCTGGACGCCTTTACGAAGGCGAAACTCCCGGCCACCGAGCGCCCGGTTCCAGCTTATCTCCAGGCTGCGGTCCTCGCCGTGGACAATCAAACCGGCGGGGTGCTCGCGCTCTGCGGTGGCCGGGACTTTGCCCACTCCCAATATAACCGGGTGAAGTTGACCAAGCGTCCTTCGGGCACGGCGTTCGTGCCTTTCGTCTATACAGCAGCGTTTGAGGGAACGCATTTTCCAGGAAGCCGCATTGCCGACGCGCCCATGGACAACACCAAGGTGATGATGGGCGCGGTGACCGGCACGCTCGGCGAATGGGGTGCAGAGGGTCTGGCGACGGAGCACGAGGGGACTACCTCTCTCCGCCGGGCACTCATCCAGGGAAAGAACAACTGCGCCGCCCGTCTGGGGCTGGACGTCGGAGTGAAGAAGGTGAACGAGTTCGCGAAACGGGCGGGCCTCGGAGACCTCCCGCCAGATCCCTCAAGTCTGCTGGGACGTTCAGAAGTCAGCCTGCGGGATCTCACGCTCGCCTATACCATTTTTCCCAACGGCGGCTCCAAGCCCGAGAAAATCTGGTTCGTCAGCCGCATTGAGAAACCCGACGGCGGCGTTCTCTACGAGCGCCCTGCGGCGGCGACATTCGTTCCTGTCACCGATCCCGTCTCGACATGGATGACGCACAGTTGCCTGGAAGAATCGCTGCTGCTCGACATCGGCACCGCTTCGAACGCGAAGGAATACGGCCTCAAGGACATGCCTGTCGCCGGCAAGACCGGCACCCACATGAATGGCACCGATCTCTGGTTTGCCGGCTACAGCAGTCGTATTACTTGCGCGGTGTGGGTGGGACTCGACAAGAAAGAACCCGTCTATTCAGCCGCCTTCAGCCGCCACACCGCGCTCCCCATCTGGGTGGACATCATGAATGCCGGGGCCGCGAAGAGCACTCCAGAGCCGCTCGCTCAACCGGATGGTCTCTCCCTCGTGGAGCTGTGCGCCGTTTCCGGTGAACTGGCCACTGAGTCCTGCCTTGAACTTGGCCCCGACCCCACAAACCCCGGACGGCAGAAGTTCATCAAGTGCTCCTACATGGAATACATCAGGCCGGAGTCGAAACTGGAACTCCGCTGCACTTTCCATAACACAGAGGATGCCGGCAATACTGTCACCGCGCCCGTGAATCCTCTCACTCTCACCTCCGGCACCGGCGGCGATCTTGCCGGTCTCGACGCCCGGCCCGTGATTGTCACCGGCCTGGTAGTTATCGGAGACGATCCCTATCATTCGCTCACCGGCAAACCGTTGCCTGTCCCTACTGGCGAAGATCCGCCTGAAAAGCCCGTAACTCCCCCTGTCAAATCAGGCGCGCCTCCCGTTATTCCTGTCGCCCCGGTTCCCAATCCAGGGAACAGCGGCCTGCTCCATCCAAATCCCGGCAAAGCGACCGTGGAATGAAGCCGGTGTTCCCCTCCGCAAGGCTCTGCGCTCTGATTTCCCGATGAGCGCCCCTGGTTCACTTTTTGTATTCGCCCTGACCAATGCGGGTTCGGAGAAATCGCTCAAGGAAGAGGTGTCAGCATCCGGCGCCGGCTGGCGACCGGGTTATCAGCGGCGGGGATTCGTGATGTTCAAAGCACCGTCCGATGCCCAGCCGTTTACTCTCCGTTCGCTGGAAGACCCGCCGGCTCTTTCGAGGCGGCTTTGCCTTTCGATGGGCAAAGCGACCACTCAGGAAGATGCCGCGGCGCTGGCGGCGGGTGCCACGGTCATCCATCACTTGCGCCTGACAAACGGGCGTGTGGAACGTCTTGATCCTCCTCCGGCCGGCCCCCCTGCGGCGGGTGAACAGGTCGCCACTGTGGTCGAGCTTGGCGCGGAGGAATTCTGGGCCGGCCTGCACCGGAATGCGCCGCTCATCAGTCCTGATCCGGGAGGCAGCGGCGGCATCATTCTTCCGGATGGCGTGCCTTCGCGTGCATGGCTGAAACTGGAGGAAGCTGTCCGTTTCTTCGGCCTGCGATTCACTCCGCGTGATGTGGTGGTGGAACTCGGCTGCGCCCCGGGCGGCGTGGTTTATGCTCTGCTCCAGCGCGGAGTTTCCGTGATCGGGGTGGACCCCGCGCGGCTCGCTCCTGTCGTCATGACTGCCGCCGTGCCATCCGTGCCGGAGACTTCTTCCGTCCCATGGGTTTTTCACTGCAAGAAGCCCGCTGCTCTCGTTAGCAAGCGCGACCTCGCCGGGCGCGCCACCTGGTTCATGTCCGACATGAATCAATCCCCCGAGGTCGCCATCAAGGAATGCGGGCGCTTTCGCCGGATGTGCCCTTCCATCCGCTCGGCACTCATCACCCTCAAACTGACGGACCTCTCCCAAATAACCTCTAAACCCCAGTGGTTCGCCTCCATGCGGGACATGGGCTTCCGCACCATTCGCCTCCAGCAACTCAGCGTGCATAACCGCGAACTGGCCCTGCTGGCGCTGAATGGATAGCCGCAGGGGGACGTTATTTCGCTTTCGGTGCCTTCATTTCCACCGCTGTCACGGAGAGCCCCTTCTCGCTCAAGGCCACCAGCCGCAGCGTGCCGGGGCCGGGTGATTGGCCCGACCATTTCGCCCCCGGTTTCAACTCGGTAAGCGTGTGAAACCGCAGCGAGCCGTTGGCGTCGGCCTGGCGCTGGAGCGCCTCCTCGCGGTTCGCGGCCGGTGAAGTCAGCGGGAACTCGGGCAGCGGCTCCCTGCGCTGTACGTAGAGACGGGCCCCGGGAGGTGGACTCGGCACCTGCCATTTCCACTGGCCGGCCTCTTCGGTGATCACTGCCACGAGCAGGCGCGGAGCGAAGACTTTCGTGGCGGGATCGCCGAGAATGTTATAGAGCATCGCATGATCAGCGCGGATGTCCGCGGTGTTGAGGCGTTTGTTGATCATGAACGGCTCAAGGGAATGGACGAGCAGTTCCTTTTCCGGCTCCGTTGTGGCGTTGGCCTTGCGCAGGGATTGCAGCCAGAGAGGACCAAAGCGCGGTGGAGCGGAGGTCAGTGATTCCAGCAGGGAGGTGGAGTGGTAGTAGTTTGTCAGAGGGTGAGAATCCTCCGACGCGCCCACGCACAGCACCGGGCCGCCGGGGGCGCGAAACAGCGCCTCCGCGAGGCAGTCATGCTCCCGCAGCGCGAAATTTCCCGTAGCGCAGGCGAAGATGACATGTGGTGGCGCGGGCGGACCGGTCGCCAGCAGCGCGGCGTCCGTCACCGCATACTCCAGCCGCTTTTCGTCGAGATCCATGCTCCACCATGCGCAGTTTCGACCGTGGCCGATCATGGCGCTGATGATTCCACCTTCGTGCAGTCGCGTGTTGTAGAGGCTCTGCTGGTCTGCAGGCCAGGCGCAAAACGGGCTACGCTCGTCGCCCTGCAGGAACCAGAGTTCCGCCCACAGCGGCGCGCGTTGCTGAATTTGGCCAAAGAAAAAGCCAAGCGCCATGTCGCGGAAGAAGCTGCCAAATCCCGGATCACCCGCCCACACGGGGAGGGTCAGGTCTGAAAGCGAGGGCGCACGCTTCTCCCAGAGAATGATTTTTTCCACGCCGGCCTTCACCTCCGCCGCCGTTCGCGCGGGGATGCGGCCCACGGGAACATCAGGGAGTCCATCACTGTCGAGGTCTCCGAGGGCCATGTCGCTGACGAACTCAGCCGGATGCGAATCTTTCCAGCCATGAAACGGCCTCCGTGCCGCCGCCAGCCGCCACGATTCTGAGCCCGCAATGTCCGCACCCCGGAGTTCGTCACCGAGCAGCAGGATGAAGTCCGGCTTGGGCTCACAAGCGGCGATGGCCTCCCTCGCCGGGCCATTCGCCTGCCGCACCGTCAGCCCCTCCGCCTGCCGGTGTGCGATGAGTTCCGCCGCTGCCTCCCGAAATTCCACGCTGCCGACGCAAAGCCAAA
>JANOZA010000832.1:0-4672 GCA_031429155.1 Verrucomicrobiota bacterium
AGCTTGCCGGCCTGGATGGTGAACTCCACGTCCTGCACGTCCTTGAAGTGCTTTTCCAATGTCGCGCGGACCTTCATCAGTTCCGCGAACGCTTTCGGCATAGCGGCCTTGAGCTTGCTGACCGGCTCAGGAGTGCGCACGCCGGCGACGACGTCTTCGCCCTGAGCGTTGATGAGGAACTCGCCGTAGAATTCGTTCACGCCGTTCGCCGGATTGCGCGTGAAGGCCACGCCGGAACCGGAGTCGTCGCCGGTGTTGCCATAAACCATGGCCTGCACGTTAACCGCGGTGCCCCACTCGGCGGGAATGTTATACTTGCGGCGATAAACGATCGCGCGGTCATTCATCCACGAGCCGAAGACAGCGCCGGCCGCGCCGCGGAGTTGGTCCCAGGCGTCGTTGGGGAACACTTTGCCGGTGCGCGCTTTGACGAGCGCTTTGAAACGCTTCACCAGTTCCATCTGGTCTGCCGCCGTGAGATCGGAGTCCACGATGTCCTTGTGATATTTCGCGTGTTTGAACTCTTCGATGACGACTTCAAACGGCTCGTGATCTTCGCCTTCCGTCTTCTGCACGCCGAGCACCACGTCGCCGTACATTTGAATGAAGCGGCGGTAGCAGTCCCACGCGAATCGCTCGTTCTTCGTCGCGGCGCTCAGTGCCAGCACGGTCTGATCGTTGAGGCCGAGATTCAAAATCGTGTCCATCATGCCCGGCATGGAATCACGCGCGCCGGAGCGCACGGCCACGAGCAGCGGCATTCCTTTCGCGACGCCGAACTTGCAGCCCATGATCTTCTCCATGTTCTTCACGCCGGCTTCCATCTGGCCCTGGAGGCTCTGCGGATAGCTGCGCTTGTTTGCGTAGAAGTACGTGCAGACTTCCGTGGTAATGGTGAATCCCGGAGGCACTGGCAGATTGATGCGGGTCATCTCCGCGAGATTGGCGCCCTTGCCGCCGAGGAGCGGCTTCATGGAACCATCGCCGTCGGCTTTGCCGGCTCCCCAGTTATAAACGTATTTAGCGGACTTTGCGGAAGCGGACTTTTTCTTGGCAGGCATGTTGTGGTTTTATGTTGGTTGGGTTGGGAATTCGAGCGGCGGCGGTTGGAAAAGCGCGTGCATTTCTCACCACCGGCCCGGAAAAGGAGCGCGGAGCCTAGGCAAGCCCTCCGGGGAGTCAAACCGGGAGTTGACCGATGAATCGCCCTCGTAAAGCAGGCTCGGACGCCCCGGATGAACCGCGTGCTCGCTCTGCGGAGGCGCGAATTAATACAGTTCCACGGGGGACCGCTTGCCGTCCTCCACGCTCAACTGCACCGCGCCTGCTTCACCGAGCACGGCAACTCGCAGAGCCTGGATCTCGTCGTTTATTTCCACGAACTGCTCAAGGCTCCACTTGTCAGGCTTCCGCATTTTGCGCTTGGCACGCTGCACACGCTCCATGGCGAGGTTGAGCACCGCATCCGGCAGGCCGGCGAGATGCTTGTGGGCTTCCTCCACCATCTCAATGCGGTGACAAATCATGACGATGTCGTTCCCTGCTTTCATCGCCTCTTGAATGGTTTGCTCGAAAGTGACTTCATTCAGGATCGCGCCCATGTCGAGATCGTCCGTCATGACGAGGCCGTGGTCGAAACCAAGCTGATCACGGAGCAGCTTCTGGATAATGTTGTACGAAAGACTGCTCGGCCAGCGCGGGCGGTCGGGATCGAATTCGGGGAACCAGGCGTGACCGATCATCATGCTGTCGAGTTCCGGCATCAGCGCGGTGAATGGAATCAACTCTTCCGCGAGCAGTTCCTTCTTCGTGCGGCGGATGACGGGCAACTCGTGATGCGGGTCCACATCGGCGCTGCCGTAGGTAGGGAAATGCTTGCCGCAGCTCAGAATTCCCTCGCCGCGCATGGCGCGATTAAACACACCGGCGTTCGTGATCACCTGCTGAGGCTCCTTGCCGTAGCAGCGGCCCTTGAGGGAATTGTCCGCCGTGTCGTCGTAGGAAATGTCGAGCACCGGGCAGAGATTTAGATTGAAACCGAGGAGCCGAAGGAGCTTTCCGGTAAGCTTGCCATGCTGCTTGATGAGTTTCACATCGCCCTTCTCGCGAAGTGCCTGAGCGTTCGGCGGTTCGTTGCCGATGAGCCGCAGGCGGGACACGCGTCCGCCCTCCTGATCAATGGTGATGATGGGCTCGATGTCCGAAAGATCGCGCAGGTCATCAATGAGCTTACGCAACTGCTCCGGCGACTTGATGTTCCGGCCGAAGAGAATGAAGCCACCGGGCTGGAGCGCCTTGAAGCGCCGCGCAGTTTCGGGGTCGAGTTCGGGACCGGGGACGCCGGTGAGGAGGAATTGGCCGAGTTGCTTTGAGTCCATGAGCGCGGGCCATAACTGCCCGGGAAAGACCGCGCAACGCCGGTTTCCTCACCGTCGTCACCATGGGCTCAGGCCGTGAGATCGCCGGCGCGAATGGTTTTCTTATCCGTGAAGAACTCGATCACGGCATCGCGGGACTCGATGTCATGCAGTGTGAGCTTCGCGTCCGCCGTGGCGCAGAGTTCGCTGAGCAAGGAGTATCGTCGGCCGCCGGACTGGGCGTCGAACCCGTTCAGTGCAATACGGTAGCGCTTGCCGGCGTCTACGGGTTTGCCGTCGGGGAGCGTGAGCGCGGTGACTTTCGTCTCCCGGCGCTCGCCCTCGATGGTGAGCTTGAATCCATCGAGACCGTGGGTGGAGAAAGGTGCGCCAATGACTTCCTGCATGATTCCGGTGAGATCGGAACCGCGGAGTTCGACGGTAGCGAGGCGGTTTTCGTAAGGAATGATCTCCCAGGCATCGGCGATGGTTTTCTTTCCGGCTGTGAGATCCTTGTCATCCAGGAAGAGACCGTGGAGCACGCCGTCAATTTTCTGACCGCGCTTTTCCAGTGAGTGCCTGATAGCACGGGTGATGAGCAGCAGCGAAGGAGCGGCCACACCAGGCGCGGCTTTACATGGCAGCGCGTCGGCGAGTTCCCCGATTTCACGTTTTAACTCCGCCTCCGAAGCCTGCACATTTTTGGCGGAAACGGAGACGACCATCGGATCGAGTTCTATGCTGCCGTCCATGCGCGCGGTGCTGGCCTTCGTCTCGATGAGGCGACGGGATTCACGGTCAAAAGTGAAGTCCACGCGACCGGTGTTGATGCCATAGTAGTTGGCCTGCGTGTAGGGGATGTCATTGACGCGAAACTGCTGGATGTCCCGGTGCGTATGCCCGGCGATGACGACGGAAATCTCGCGGCACTCTTTGGTGATTTCGTGAATTCGGTTCGCGAAATCATCAGGGGTTCCGGTTTCCCCGCGCACGCCTTTGAGGCCGAAGTGCGCGGCGAGCACGATGGCGTCCACCTTTTCTGCCGTGAGCTTTTTGATGGCGAACTTCACTGAGGCGAGCGGATCGGCGGCGGAGAATTCCTGGAGCAGCGAAGGATTCAGCCATGCCGGCAATCCAGGGGTGACGGTACCGACGATGCCGATGCGGAAACCCGCGACATCCTTGATGAGATATGGACTGATTTTCGAGAGCGGATTGGACTTATCCTGGAGCGTGTTCGTCCACTTGCCGCCAACCTGGGCATTGGCGGCGAGCACTGCCATTTTGGAAGCAGCGACGCTTTTCACCACGGTCTCAAGTCCCCAGTCGAACTCATGATTACCCAGCACCCAGGCGTCGTAGTTGAGGCGGTTGAAGAGGTCTATCATCAGTGCGCCGCCAGTGGCGCGGCTGACATGAGTCCCCTGATAGACGTCTCCGATGTCGAGGAGAATATTGTTCGGATTCTCCTTCTGCCAGCGGCGGATCTGCGTGACGCAGCGCGCGAGGCCACCCACATTCTCCACGCCCTCGTAGGTTTTCGTGGGCATGATGTGACCGTGGAGGTCAGTCGTGTGTAGGATGGAAACAGTCACCGTCTTCTCGTCCGCCGCCCGGGACCGTCCGGTAAGCGACAGTGCGGCGGCGGAGCCGGCGAGTTGAATGAAGCGGCGGCGCGGGAGGAAGAGTTGGGGCATTTCGATCATCGGGCACCATGAGGGCGCGGCCGGGAAACTTCAAACCCTCAGTCGCGGCGCGCGGCCCGGCTCGGCGCGCAGGTGCCTAGCGTTTGCGCGCGAGAATGAGGGCGGACTCGCCGGCTTCAAATTTATAGCCGACGCCGAAGTCTATGTTTTGCACGTTGCTCCCGCCGGTGGTGAAGATTTGAGCGAGAGCGGGCTGGTAGTAGCTTTTGAAGATGTCGAGCACGCCGGAGTAGCGGCCAAAGTACTGCATGTTCCAGGAGGCGTCGAAGGCGGTGAGCGGCAGACCGCTGTCGTCCTGGAGAATGGCGGTGCTTTGACGGAGAATGGAATCGCGGATGATGCGGAATTCGTCCGTGTGCATGAGGTAGGACGCGCTCTTCAGATAGGTCACGACGGAGCCGAAGCGACTGACCCAACTGATGTAGCGGTTGTCGGAGCGGAGGGCGAAGTCGGCGAGGTTGCCGGTGAAGTAGTAAATGTTCTTGCCGCCGGCGCGCACGAGCCAGCCGGGCCATGATCCGCCGGGCTGCCGGGCGGCCAGGGAGCCGGCGCCGTCTATGGAGACGGGTTGCACGCTTTGAATGTCATAGCCGAGGCGCGCGAGGAAGA
>JANOZA010000833.1:0-5246 GCA_031429155.1 Verrucomicrobiota bacterium
CCCTTCGGCGGCGACTGGTTCAGCCAGGCTCAGGGGAAGCGGAAGTGAGGCTCAACTCCCCGACGCTCACGGCCCGCGCAATCCACTCATTGCGCCGCAGGCAGGTGGCGCGCGTGGGGCGGTCTGGTTTGCCGTAGTCGAACGGGCTGGCAACGAGGAGTCGGTTTTGCGCGAGGAGTTTGGGCATCGCCGCGGGGATGACTTTCGGAATGTCCCGGCCTGGCACCCAGATGAGGTTCGCACCGCGGCGGGTGAGGATTTGGAAAACATCGCACTCCACAGGCGAGTGGAAGCCGCTCATCACGGTGCCGCCGGTGTCGCATTGAGTGCGCGCCCAGGCGTAGGCGTCCAGCACCTGCTGGGCGGTGCAGCGGCTGCTCATGAGGAAGGGCTGTGGGGCGCGGTCCAGGAGAGCGAGATTCCCCTGGAAGTGAAAGTCGGGATGGCTGGCCGGGGCTTCGGCGAGGGTGCGCCATTCGCCGAGGGTGTGGATGGAGGCATCCGCGCAGGAAATGAGATGCACGGTGCCGCGCGCGATCCAGAAGATGGCTTCCTGACGGAACTCGCGTCCGAGGGCGAGGCAGGCACCGCGGTCGGCGACGATGCCGAATCCCGGCTCTGCATGGGCAAAGTCGGCGCTGCCGCCGGTCACGGGGAAGTGGAAGTGCCCGGCTTTCTCCAAAGCGGTACGCAGTCGGGCATTGGCGGTTTCGTTTTCGGCAGCACTGGCATCGCGGCCATCGGGATTCCACGCTGTCACCACGCCAAAGGCGACCGGCAGCGCTCCGCGCGGGAGTTCGGCGCGAAAGCGGGCTTGGGCATAGGCGGGATTCATGACGCGGCCTCTGGTTATTCCTCCTCTTCCTCCCCGCTGCTACGGCCGAGGCCCATCCGGTATTTGATGTCGTAGTTGATGATGAAATCCAGTTCCTCCTCCGTGAACCCATAGTGCTCCGCCAGCACCGCGTCTATTTCGTCGAGGATGGGTTTGGATTCGCCGGCGCGGAATTCATCGTAGGCGATTTTGTCGCCGTCTTTGGTGTTGATGGTTTTCTTCTCGGCGTGCTGCTCAAGGCTTCGCATCAACCTGGCTCCGAGTTTCTCCAGTCGCGTGTCTTTGATGGCCGCGGGCGGGATGCGGAAACTTGTGGCGAGGGAGTCGTTGACGTGAAAGCAGTCTCCGTAGGCGATGAAGTAAGCGTAGAACAGACTGCTGTGCAGGACGGCGCAGGCGCGGCGGGTTGTCGCTGCGTCGTTGAAGTAGAGATGCCTGCCATGAGCCGGTGCGCCGACCCTTCCGTTCTTGGCGTAGTAGGGCAGGCCGACCGTCGCCTTCACCCAGTAGCGAGCCGACTCCTGGTAGAAAACAAAATGGGGCGTGGCGTGATCCGTGGTCGCTGCTTCCAAAGCGGTGTTGGCTGGCTGGAACACTTTTCCAAAGGCGGAAACCTGCTGCGGCGATGCCAGTTTGGGAAACTGTGACTGGCGAATTTCACCAACGCCGACGGAGGAGAGCGTGGCGGCTTCAAAGAGGATGTTTCGCACCGCAGTAGCCCAGCGGCGATAGCCGGAAGACCAGAGAGCGGGGCCGTTCGCCGATGCTCCGCGGCGCAGCAGGAAGATGGTGCTGCGGCAGTTCTGCAAACCATCGAACAGCTTTCCCGGGCGGTCATCGCAGGTGACGGTGGCGATGAAGGACGAGCGTTGATTGATGAAGTCGCGGATGGAGTCCATGCGCGAGGAACAAACGATGGGAAGCTGCACGATGAAGCTGAGCAGGCCGTTCGGCGGCTGCATTCCGACACAGCGCTCGGTGCAGAGTGTGTATAGGTTGCCGCTGCGTTCTGTGGTGTAGCCACGCACCGTGTAGTCCTTCTTCGCAGCGGCGTATTCCTTCCACGGCGGATTCCCAATGATGACCTCGAAGCCGCCGGAGTTCATGATGCCGTAGAACTCGACGAACCAGTGGAAGGGCTGGTGGGAGGCGCGCCATTTGGCGAAGGTTTTGTCGGAGGTGAGGTGTTTTTTGTCGTAGTCGCCGGCGAGGAAGCGGTCGAGCTGGTCGCGGAGGGACTGGAGGGTGGCGAGGAGGGCGGACTTGGCATCGCGGAAGTCGGCGGGGGCGGCGCGGGTGTCCTCCTGGAGCTGGTGGAAGCGGGCGAAGGCGCGGGCGGCGTCTTCGGCCTGTTCTTCGATGCGGCGCCAGTCGTCGAGGCTGTGCTCGATGCCGCCGAGGAGGAGTTGCTCGTTTTTGCCGCCGGCGTGGTGGGTGGTGAAGGCGCGGCGGATTTCGTCGCGGCTGGCGTAGCCGACGAGGGTGTTGCCGGCGCGGATGTTGAAGTCAATGTCCGGGAGCGGCTCCACGGCCTGGCCGGGCTGGAGCTGGGCGGCGAGCTTGAGGAAGAGGCGGAGTTTGCAGATTTCCACGGCCTCCTCCATGATGTCCACGCCGTAGAGATTGTGGACGATGATGGTCTTGTGGACGTAGTAGGCCTCGTTGGGGTGCGCGGCGGCGTGGTCGAGGATTTCCTGGAGTTTTGGCCCCAGGATTTTGTGCTTCTCGCCTTTGGATTCCCAGTCGGCAAGAAGGGTGCGGGCGCGCTGGAGGCAGGCGGTGTAGAGCGGCTCGAGGATTTCGAGGGCGGCGAAGAGGAACGCGCCGGAGCCGCAGGTGGGGTCGAGGACGGAGAGGGTCTTGAGCCTGGCAATGAAGGCGAGGAGGAGCGGGGCGTCGGCGCATTCGATGACATCCTGGGCGAACTGGCGGATGTCGAGGTTAAGGGTGATGAAGTCGTCAATGCTGCGGATGCTTCCGTTGCGGAGGCGTTCGCGCAGTTCATGGCAGCGCAGGTGACGGGCGATGGTCTCGCGCCAGATTTCCGTGGGCAGGCCGTGGGAAGGCGGCGCAGTCGTATTCCAGTCGGCACGGCGGGCGATGAGGTTGGGCTGCGTGGTGTCGAGACCGCGGGCGATTTTCTCCGGCAGGGAGGCGCGCCATTCTTCCAGGGAAGCGCCGGCTCCGTGGCGCACGGCGGGGTAGAGGTAGCGGTCGGGATTTTCCGGGAGGAGTGCCCACGCGGCGGGCGGGAGCTTGTCGGCGACGGCGTGGAAAAGGAAGGGGAGGATGCAGTTCTTGGAGATGTATTCGGTGATGTCCTCTTTGGTGTAGTAGGCGCCCATCTCCTTCTGGTTGGTGTACTTCTCGAAGACGTAGCCGAGGATTTCAGGATTGATCTCGCGCCCGGTGGCGATGGGGCGGTCGTCGAGGTGCCAGTCGAACTCGTCGAGGAAGGCGAAGACTTTCTCGAAGGCCTCGTCCGGGATGGTGAGGCCCGGGTGGTCGCGCTCGATGGGGTGCTCGTCGAAGATGCCGCCATTGAGATACGGGACGGTGCCGATGAGGGCGGTGAGTTCCGCGCTGCGTTCCTGGGAGCCGAGGCCCTCGTGGAAAAGCCGGCGGAGGAAGCTGCGGTAGAAGGTGTGGAACTGGTCGCGCCCGATCTGCTCCTGGACGCGGGCGAGGCGGTTGGCGAGGTAGTCGGCATCGCCATCGAGGAAGCCCTTCCGCTGGAGGAAGTAGCAGAACATGATGCGGTTGAGCATCAGAGAGGTGTACCATGCCTGGAGACCGGTATCGGTGAGGCCGTGGATGAACTTCTGGAAGGCGTCCTTCTGTTTGCGGAACTGCTCGTAGAATTTTTTGGTGACCTTGTCGCGATCGAGGGAGTCGGTGAGGCGCTGGACGACGCCGGTGATGTCGAGGCCTACTTCTTCGTCGAGGGTGAAGGCGATGGAGGAGAGTTTCTGGAAGAGGAGTTCGTTGGCCTTGCCCTTCTCCCAGATCAACTCGCGCAGGGCCGCGGGCTTGCCGGGGCGGCGCGCGGGGTATTGCCAGACCTGGCGGGTCTGCGCGGCATCGGTGAAGATGAGGAGGTGCTCGGCGGCGTGGGGGGCCACGGCTTTGGCGATACGGCGGCGGTCGTCGGAGAGGGGGAGCCTGCCGTCCGGGCCGGGCGGACAGTGGAGGATTTTGACGCCGCACTTTTCGGCGATGACTTCCAGATGCAACGGGCCGGGGGCGTGGGGAATCTTGAGCCTGGCACTGGCGGAAGTGGGCCAATCCCAACCGAGGGCGGAGTCGGTGAACAGCCCTGAGAAGTCGAAGGCAGCGAGGTGACGGGCGATCTCTTTGCGCTGGGGAGGAGTCATGGAATGGAAAGTTGCAAAATGGAAAAGTGGGTGGTAACGATGGCGAGCGACGAGAGTGGCCGGCCCTCAGCCGACCCGCATCCCTCCGGGATGCCTCGCCGCTCCTTTATTTCTGGACCTTTTCGAGCCATTGGATCACATCGGGAAGGGATTCATTGCCGCGGTGGATGAGGGTTTGAGTGAGCTTGATCCCCTCGTCATCAACGGATTTGGGAGGGAGTCCGAGTTTGCGCTCCTCATGCTTCCTGACCTGGAAGGTGCAGAGGTCGCAGAGCTGGAGAAGGAGGCTTTTGGTGGAGTCTATGAAGAAGCCTTTTTCAATGATGCGGTCCAGCCGGAGTCCGCCCGGGTCTGCGCGCAGGAGTTTGAGGAAGCGTTCAATGTCGCCGACGACTTCGCGGTTATCATCGGAAATGAAGATGCCCAGGGGTGCCGGGCTGGAGTCGCGGAGCAGATTGTTGATGACCTGCGCCACCAGCGGGAAGGCGGCGAGGTGGGGATTCACGGAGATGCCTTTTCCGAAGGTGTGCTCCATCCATCGCTGGTAGCGCTTTTTGATGATGGCCCGGTAAACGAACTGAAGTTTGTGGGCCTGCGCGGTTTTGAGCCATGTATCCCGCAGAGCCAGGCGTGTGGCCAGCGGCACACCGGTGAAGAGGCGGGTGCCTTGGCGCAGGTCGCCGGCGTGCATCTCGAATAAAGGCTGCCGGGGTGGCGGGAGATACTGATCCAGAGCTTTCTCCAACTCAGCTTCCACCGTTTGCCATTCGGACTCCGGAACCACGAGTGCGCCGAGCACAAAAATGGGCTGCTGCGCATCCTCCAGGTTGTTGCCGGTGTTCCCGGACTCGTCGAAGTAGATCAGGTGCATGGTTTAGAAATTGGGTGTGTTGGAAAGCCCCAGCGAACAGACGATGCGCGGCTCGCGGAGGCCGGGGTCGTGGAGGTTCACCAGCACGAGGCGGTCGTCGCGGTGGAGGCCGGTGACGAGGGCGGCGAGGTCGTCGTCGGAGATGCCTAGGCGGAGCTGGCGGTGG
>JANOZA010000834.1:0-3134 GCA_031429155.1 Verrucomicrobiota bacterium
CACGAGCACGGCGGTTCCATGAGCAATCCCAACTACAAGGTTTGGAACCCACTCTATATTCTCGGCGTCGTCGAAAGCCGCGATCGCCGGGTCGGTGCCTGCGCGGACCTCGGCCACTGGTGTACTTCCAATCTGAAGCCCGTAGAGTGCCTGCGTATCCTCAAAGGCCGCGTCATCAGTGTCCACCTCAAGGACAAAGCCACCAACGGAAATGCTCCCGTGGTCGTTGCCGGCAAAGGAGTGGTGGATGTCGCGGCCTGTCTTGAGGAACTCAAGAAGCAGAATTTCGACGGGCACATCTCCATCGAGCATGAGGCCGACTGGAAGGACAGCGTGCCGCAAGTCCGCGCGAATATTGATTTCGTCAAAGCCCACGCGAAATAGATAGTTCGACACCGGATCGGGGCGGGGGTACTGATTCCGCCCCGTGAACACCGGGTCACTCAACTTTGCTCTGTGCGTGCCATGTTGTGAGGGCTCCGCAGAGATCGCCAAGCGCGCAGCCGACGGATTTGAAAACCGTAATTTCGGTTCCACTTCTGCGGCCGGGAACGGTTCCCCGGCACAAGTCGGCGAGCTCGCCGATGATGGATTCTTTTGAAAAAGCACCCTCGGCGACTGGAATGAGGATCTCACCGGCCTCCTTGAAGCAGTTGGCTCGGGTATCCACGAACACGCGCGAGCGAGTAATCATCTCCGTATCGCATTCCCGGTGATTGGCGTGATGGTTGCCGAGGAAATCGGTGTGCGTCCCCGGCCGGATATGGTCTCCTTTTATCAGAACTTCCGCGGACCCGGTGGCACAGACGAGAATGTCGGCAAGTCCGCACCCTGTTTCGATATCCGCCACCGGCGTGAACACGATGCCGGGAAGCTCCATCCTCATTCTCCCGGCCAGATCGCGGGCTTTAACCGGGGTGCGCCCCCAGATGAGGACTTCCTTCAGCGCCCTTACGCTGGCGTGGGCACGAATCAGGAATGGCGCGAGATTCCCTGTGCCCAGCAAAAAGAGCGTGGCGGAGTCCTCGCGTGAAAGATACCTGGAGGCGAGCGCAGAAACCCCGGCGGTGCGCCAGCAGGTCACGCTGGTGCCTTCGACCAGGGCCAGGGGATGACCGTGCTTGCGGTCGAAAACCATAATCTGCGAATACAGCGAGCGATGCGGCTCCGTGTTGTTCGGAAAGTAGGTGAATGCCTTCAGCGCGATCACTTCATCATTCCATGCGGGCAGCATGGCGAAGGCATCAAGACTCCCTCCAGCCTCATCCAGCAACATCACCTGACGGCGCGGCATGGTAAAATCCCCGGCAAACGCATCGTCGAGCCGGTGGATAAAATCAGGGTACGACAAGGCGGCGTGGACGTGGTCAGCGGTGAGGATATGCATGTATTCACCGGCAGCCTGCCTGCGGCCAGGGACCAAGGCAAGGCTGCTCTATCCGGCTGACAGGAAATTGCTTCTCGCAGGAGGCGGGAAAAGCGGGTTATACATCTCAACAAATATGAACTCGGCCGAACCACGAGGGTCGCACGGAATTACCCGGCGGCGACATCATGACCAAAAGGGACTGAATCATCAGCGCCGTGAAAACTAACGCCCCGGACATGCTTCTGCATCAGTTCTTCGAACGTGCTGTCCGGCGCTGGCCTGACAATGTGGCGGTGGACGTGCCTCCCGGCGCCGGCGGTGGCGGGCGTATTCAAGTAACCTACGCCGAACTCTCACGACAGTCAGAGGCGCTCGCCGCTTGCCTGGATTCGTGCGTCACCGGCGAGTGCGTGGTCGCCATCCTCCTGCCGCGAAATTCCGGGCGGCTCTACGCATCCCAACTGGCGGTCCTCAAAGCCGGCGCTGCTTATACGTGCATTGATCCAGTGTTTCCCGACGAGAGGGTCTCCGACATCGTGGGAGACTCCGCATCAGTCGCCGTGCTGACCGATGCTGCGGGACGGCTCCGTCTCGAAAAGGCATCCTCCGGCAATGTGCGTGTAATTGATGCCGGCGCTGTGCTGAGTCTGACTGATGAAGGCAGAGCGCCTCTATTGCGTCCTCCATGGCTGGTGCCTTCCAACCTTGCCTATGTGATCTATACGTCGGGCACCACGGGCCGGCCTAAGGGGGTGCTCATCGAACACCGGAGCATCGTGAATCTGGTGGCTGGCGATCTGGAGGAATTCAAACTCACGCATGAGGATCGCGTCGGGCAGGGATCCTCTGCGGCGTATGATTCGTCTGTTGAGGAAACGTGGCTGGCTTTCGCCACCGGGGCGACCGTGGTGGTGATGGATGATGACACCGCACGCCTTGGACCGGACTTGATTCCGTGGCTGCGCCGCGAGCGAGTCACTGTTTTTTGTCCGCCGCCGACGCTCCTGCGTGCCACCGGATGCGATGATCCCCTCGCAGCGCTGCCTGAACTTAAGCTGCTCTACGTGGGAGGCGAAGCGTTGCCGCGGGATGTAGCCGACCGCTGGGCGCGCGGCCGGCGACTGGTCAATGGCTACGGTCCGACGGAGTGCACCGTGACGTCATTGCGCGGCGATGTGGTGGAAGGCGGGCCGATCACCATCGGGCAGCCGGTGCCGGGCCTGTCTGCGTTTGTGCTGGATGGGGCGCAGGTGGAATTGGACGCCGGCGAGCAGGGCGAGCTTTGCCTGGGTGGCATCGGGCTCGCGCGCGGATACTGGAATCGTCCGGAACTGACGGCTGAGAAATTCTTCGATCATCCTTCCCTCGGACGACTCTACCGCACGGGCGACCTGGTTCATTGTGACGGTCAAGGCCGCTATCATTATCACGGGCGGATGGATTCTCAGGTGAAGCTCCGCGGCTATCGTATCGAGCTTGGAGAAATCGAGTCGCTGCTTGCAGGGTGCGCCGGCGTGCGTGCGGCGGCGTGCCATGTGCAGGAGGACGGCGGAAATCCGGTGCTGGTCGCGTTTATTGTCGCCGAAGATGCCGCGTCACCGCCCGGGGCTGACGAACTCAAAGCAGCTCTGGAGGCGGAGCTTCCCGGTTACATGGTGCCCGCACGGTTTGGCGTGCTGACCGAACTCCCTACCACCGTGGGCGGCAAACTGAACCGCGCTGCTCTGCCGCACCTCGATGGTGTTGAGCGCAAGTCAGGGGCCCC
>JANOZA010000835.1:0-1625 GCA_031429155.1 Verrucomicrobiota bacterium
TGGGGACCTACATGGAACAACGGTCACGATCTTGTCCACAATTCCCTCTTCAACGACAGCGCCAGCGGTGGCGGCGACGCCAGCACGAATCCCACGCTCTGGCCAAACTACTTCAACCAAATCAACGAACTCCGCCGGCTCCTGTGGCAACCGGATCAGATCAATCCGCTCATTGATGAGTTCGCCGCCGTCATTCGTCCGGTGGTGAATGCCGAGTTCGCCCGCTGGGTGGGCGGCCCTGCTGCTTCCGGCAACTACGGTGGCCTCAGCGTCCTTGGCCCGTCCGGCTCCGCCACGATCGGACTCAGCAGCGCCGGTCCCGTCGGCACGACCGCGCTCGACCTCTACGTCGCCGGCATGAAAGACTTCGCCTTCGATGCCAACGGCGGCGGCAGCACCTGGCCTGGCGCCAACATCGGTGCCGGCGGCACTGGGGCGCGGCTCGACACCATTGCCAATCTAGTGAACCCGCTGCTCACCGGCACCGAGGCCTCGCGCTATCCCGCCACGCCGACGCTCACGTTCACCGGTGCCGTCGGCTTTCCAGTGAATGACCTGCGCTTCACCACCAGTGCCTTCAGCGATCCGCAGAGCGACGCCTTCGCCGGCATCCAATGGCGCATCGCCGCCGTGAACGACTCCGCCACATGGGTGGCGGGCGTGCCGCGCCTGCTGGAGATCAACGCCAGCCATGACAGCGGCGCGCTCGCCATCTTCACCGCGGAATACAAATACCCCGTCACCGCCTGCGAGCCGGGCAAACGCTACCGCGCCCGCGTCCGCATGAAGGATAACAGCGACACCGGGCGGTGGAGCTTCTGGAGCAACGCCGTGGAGTTCACCGCCGGCACGTTCGATCCCTCGGCCTACGCCTCGCAGATCGTCGTCAGCGAAATCATGTATCACGCGGACGGTGCTACCGCTGCCGAGCGCGCCGCCGCCGCCGCGCTGATGCCGCCGCAGACATGGAATGACGACAGCTTCGACTATATCGAACTGCGCAACATCAGCGCCAGCCCCGTGGAACTCACCGGCTTTCAGTTCACCGCCGGCTTCGACTTCGCCTTCCCCGCCGGCACCATCGTCGCGCCCGGTGCCAACATTCTCGTGGTGCAAAATGTGGACGCCTTCAACACCCGCTACGGCCCCGGCAAGCCCATCGCCGGCGCGTGGGACGCCAACGACCGCCTCAGCAACGGCGGCGAAACGCTCACACTCCAGTTTGGCCTCGCCACGCCCGCCGTCCTCTCCTTCGCCTACGACGACAACCCCGCGCTCAACTGGCCCGCCGCCGCCGACGGCAATGGCGCGAGCCTCGTAAAGATCGAGCCGGAAAACCTGGCTCGCGATCCCGCCCTCGGCCTCAACTGGCGGGCCAGCATCGCGCCTTCACCCGGCAGCGACGACCGCGTGTCCTTTATAGACTGGCAGGGCACCATTCGCACGCCGGACCACGATCTTGATGGATTGGACAACGCTGCGGAATACATGCTCGGCACCGATCCCTTCTTCGATTCCAACGCCGGCCTGCCGACCGGTGCCTGGCAGGAATTTACCGTCGCCGGGGTCCCCGGCGCCTACGCCACCCTCACGTTCCGCCGCCACAACGCGCACGAGGACTTCAC
>JANOZA010000836.1:0-8653 GCA_031429155.1 Verrucomicrobiota bacterium
ACAGGGGTCACGGAAATCGCGGCGATGGTCGGAATGGAATTCGCCACACCGTCGCTGGTAATGAAAGAGAAACTGTCAGTCCCGTTCCAATTGCTCTCCGGCGTGTAGGTCAGATTTGGAAGGGTGCCGTTCAACGTGCCATGGGCGGGCGGCAGGGTGATGATGAATGTCAGAGCATCGGCATCCGCATCAAAGCCCTCAAGGATTATGGGAAGGACGGCGTCCTCACCCATGGACAGTGACTGTGCGGCAGCAATCGGCGAGTCATTGACCGGAGTGACGGTAAGGGACACTTCCGCAGGAACCGATGTCGCAGTCCCGTCGCTAACGGTGAAACGAAAAACGTCTGCCCCATGCCAGTTTGTGGCAGGCGTGTAGAGCAGATTCGGCGCAGTACCGGAGAGCGAGCCATGTGCCGGCGAAAGCGTGACCGTGAAAGTAAGACTATCGCCATCAGAATCAATCCCGGCGAGCGTGACGGGGAGTGCACTGTCTTCGACGACGACAAGGTTTTGAGGCCCGGCGACAGGCCGATCATTCACTGCCACTACAGTAATTGTGGCGATGCCGGGAATAGAGCTGCCCTGAGCATCACTCGCGAGAAAGGTGAAAGAATCCGCTCCGTGCCAGTCAGCCTGCGGAGTGTAAACCAAATCAGGCGCTGTGCCGCTTAGTGAGCCATGCTCTGGCGCTGCGGCGATCGTGAATGCAAGCAGGTCACCTTCGATGTCAGTGGCCGTGAGAATGACGGCCGCTGCAGTATCCTCCCCTGTCGTCACGTTAACTTGGGAGGGGACAGGCAGATCATTCACCGATGTGACAGTGATCGCGACAACCGCCTCACTGGAACTGACGACACCGTCATTAACGGTGAATGCGAAACTATCCGTGCCATTCCAGTCATGATTGGGAATGTAAGTCACCCCAGGCAACACTCCCGCCAGGGTTCCATTAACGGGCAAAGAGGTGATGGTATAAACAAGGCCATCACTGTCAAAATCTGTGCCGGTCAGCGTTAGATCCAGCGGGTTATCTTCAGCGGTGAAAAGAGTCTGTGCGGCAGCGACCGGCACATCATTCACTGCGGTTACGTTCATTAATACACTCGCTGGCAACGAAACACCAGTGACGTCGCGCGCTGTGAAGGTGAAGGAGTCGCTGCCGCTCCAGTTTGCCTCCGGCGTGTAAAGAAGATCGGGCGCGGTGCCGCTGAGCGTGCCGTGCGCGGGCGGCGTGGCGATGGTGTAGGTCAGCGCATCTCCCTCGACGTCGGCCGCGGTAAGACGCACGGCTGCGGTGGTGTCTTCATCCGTCGTAATGGTCGTATTCGACGCGATTGGCGCGTCGTTCACCGGCGTGACTGTAATGGCAACCGCGGCGGGAACGGAGGTTTCAGTGCCGTCGCTGACAGTGAATGCACAGCTGTCCACGCCATTCCAGTCGGCATCCGGAATATAAGTAACCTCAGGAAGCACACCTGTGAGCATCCCGTGGGCCGGCAGCGCGGTGAAGGCGAACGTCAGCGCCGAGCCTTCCACATCCGTGCCCGTCAGCACTGCGGAAACAGAGTCGTCTTCTGCGCCGAAAAGATTCTGTGCCACGGCGGCAGGAGTATCATTTACGGAGATCACCGTGATATCCACCGTGGCCGGGGCGCTGTCCGACTGGCCGTCGTTGACGAGGTATATGAAGCTGTCGGAACCGTTAAAATCGGCATCCGGAGTATAGGTGAATTCCTGCGCCGTTCCAGTCAGCGTGCCATGTGCCGGGGGCGAAACAATGCTATAAGCAAGCGGATCACCATCGGCATCACTGCCGGCCAGCGTAATGTTCACGGAGGAGTCTTCGACAGTGGCGAGAGTCAACGGGGCCGCAGCCGGCGCGTCATTCACCGGCGTAACGGTGATGACAGCGGCGACCGGCAGAGAGTCGGCAGCGCCGTCGTTCACCATCCAGGTGAAATGATCGGAGCCATGCCAGTTGGCTGCGGGAGTGTAAATGAGTGCGGGCGCAGCGCCGCTCAAGGCGCCATGTGAGGGAGCGGTCAGCACGGTGAATGTCAACTCGTCTCCATCGGCATCCGTGGCCGCGAGCGGGGCCGCGACGGCAGTATCTTCACCGGTAACGACGACAGACGCGGACGCAGAAGGCAGATCATTCACAGAGGCTATCGTGAGCGCGATGACCGATTCCGTCGAAACAGCGCTGCCGTCCGTGGCAGTGAAGCTGAAGGAATCGGCGCCATGGAAGTCCACCCCGGGCGTATAAATCAAATCAGGCGCCGTGCCGCTCAAGGTGCCGTGAACGGGCGGGACTGTAACTGCGAAGCTAAGGACATCGCCATCCACATCGCTGCCGGTAAGTGTCACCGGCAGGGGGGCATCCTCGTCACAGGCGAGCGACTGCGAGACGGCGAGCGGGGCATCATTGACTGCGGTGACAGTGATAGAGACTGCCGCTGCCGCAGAAACGGAACTGCCGTCACCCGCGGTGAAGGAGAAGGTGTCGATGCCGTGCCAATCCAGGTCGGGCGTATAGGTCAGACTTGGCGGTGTGCCGGAGAGCGTGCCGTGCACGGGCGGCACGGTAATGGCGAAAGTGAGCGTCTCTCCCTCCTCGTCAGTGCCCCTTAGCGTCAGCGGCTGTAAAGTCTCCTCTGCGGTGGTAATCGCCTGTGCGACAGCGACTGGCACATCATTCACCGGAGTGACTGCCACCGAGACTGTTGCTGGTAATGATGCGCCCGCGGCATCGCTTGCCGTAAAAGCAAAACTATCGTCGCCGTTCCAGTCAGGATCGGGAGTGTAGGTCAGCACCGGAGCCGTGCCGCTGAGTGCGCCGTGTGAGGGCGGCAGGGTGACCGTGTAAGTCAGCGCATCCCCGTCCGCATCCGTGGCGGAGAGGATCACCGGCTGAGCGGTGTCCTCCGCAGCGGTGAGGGCGAGGTCCGCCGCTACCGGCACATCATTCACCGGGCCGACATTGACAGCCACTGCCGCCGGTCCGGAACTCAGGCTGCCGTCGCTGACCGTGAACTCAAAACTGTCAGCACCATTCCAATCCGCCGCCGGCGAATACGTCAACTCCGGCGCGGCACCCGAAAGCGTGCCGCGCCCCGGCGGTACCGTAACGGTGTAAACAAGCACATCGCCGTCAGCGTCTGTGGCGGCGAGAGTGATCCCGGCAGGAGTGTCTTCAGCGATGGCAACAGACTGTCCGGGGGCGACCGGTGCGTCATTCACCGGCGTGACAGTGATGCTCACAATGCCGGGAACGGAGTCTGCCCCGCCATCATTGGCAACAAAGGTAAACGCATCCTGTCCGTGCCAGTTCGCTTCCGGAGTATAGGTCAGGTTAGGCACGGTGCCGCTGAGCGTGCCGTGGGCGGGTTGAGTGACGACGGCAAGGACGAGAGCATCCCCTTCAATGTCGGCCGCACTCAGGACGACGGCCGCGGCACCATCCTCATCCGCAGTCACCGTGGCGTCCGCCGCGACAGGTGCGTCATTCACCGGCGTGAGCGTCAGCGCGACAACCGCGGGCGCAGAAACAGCACTGCCGTCGCTGACAGTGAAAGCAAAGCTGTCCGTCCCGTTCCAGTCGGCATCAGGAATGAACGTCACCGCAGGAAGCACCCCTGCCAGCGACCCGTGAGCGGGCAGGCTGGTGACTGAGAAAGTCAGAGGGCCGCCTTCGGCATCCGTGCCGGTCAGTGTGAAGACCGCGAGAGAGTCCTCTGCGACGGTAACGGATTGCGTGATCGCGATCGGCACATCGTTCACTGGCGCAATGATTAGCGTGACGGTCACCGTCGCTGAATTCACGCGGCCATCGTTGACACGAAACTGCACGTTCGCCGTGCCATTAAAATTGACGGGCGGCGTAAAAGTCAGATTCGGTGCGGTGCCGGAAAGCGTGCCTATTGCGGGCGGGGTGACGATTTCCCAACTCAACGCGTCGTTCTCAGCGTCGGTGGCGGCGAGAGTCACAGCGAGCGGCGCGTCTTCATTCCCAGTCACTGTGGCTGCGGCGGCGACGGGTGCGGTGTTGTGGACAATTGAAAAGGTGTCGCGGATTGCGCCATTACTGTTGAGGAAACGTGCCACAAGCTCGCGTCCGTTTACGTCAAGGACAACAGAGCCGAGCTCCGCATAGCTCACGGCCATCGCCGCGTGATCGAGAGTTGCCACCGTCACTTGCCCTGAAGAACCCGCGACGGTGTAAACCGCTCCCTTGTGCGGGCCGTCGCCTTTCGTATAGGCACCATCCCCGGCGGGATTGCCTAGACCCGTCTGTTTTACCATGGTCGCGGCATTGAAAGTGGCGCTGACACCATAGTGACCGTCCATGAATTTGGAGCGCTGGTAATTGTGCTCGTGCCCGAAAAGTACGAGGTCCACTCCGTGGTTTTCAAGGATGGAAACGAAGACTTCGCGCATGTCCTTCATCCGGCCACCGTCCGCCGCAGCCACGTCAGAGTCGTGATTACCCTTGCTGTAGGACGGATGGTGCCAGAAGGCTACAATCCATTCCTGAGTGGTCGCACTCAGGTCCTGCGTCAGCCATGCGGCCATGTTTCCGGTCGAGAGCAGGCTGGAGCCTTGAGAGTCGAGAGAGACGAAGTGGATGTTACCGATGTCGAAGGAGTAGTAAGCCTCAGTGCCCGACGCCACGCCGCCCGCTTCACCAAACTTCGGCATCGTGAAGCTGTCGTAATAGGGCCCGCTCTGCGTGGCGGAACTGGCGCTGCCGGCATCGTGATTACCAAAGGTCGGCCACACCGTCGTGTTCCGCATCAGTGTCGGATAGAAATCGAAAAACTTCGTCTGAAACTCCAGGTCGGTGCCGGTATCATAGACGGTGTCTCCTAGTACGAGCACTCCGGCAAGCTGTTGCGCACCGTTCCAGGTATAAAAGGCATCGCGCACCGCAGTCTGATTGGCCGTGCCCGTGCCTGGATCGCCGAGAACCCAGAAGCGATAGGGCTGCACGGTTCCGACGGGCGGATGCGTAGTAAAGTAGTTCGACGCCCCCGAAGCCAGAACGCCACTGGAATTGCCTGCGGCGTAGTAAAAGCGTGTGCTCGGCGCGAGCCCGGTGACCGTAATCTCATGCTCCGTCTTCAGGGTGGCGCTAAATGACGAGGATGTGAGGGCCACAGTACTCAAACCGTAATCGAGCTTCGATGTGGTGGCCACATCCGTGCGCCAGCGAACAGTGGCGCGGTCCGCACCGGTCATTTGCACGTAAGGGCCCCGCGTAATGGCCGCCTGCGATTCGTAAAATTTGAGGTCGAAACTAACGTCCGCGCTGTTGAGGGCGCCCTGGTGGACTTCTACCGCGAGAACATTACGCCCTGGAAGGAGCAGACCGGGACTAAGGGCACTGGTGTAAAACGTGCTCTCCGCGGGCGCGCTGATGTTGGACGAAGCCAGCGTATTATATGCGATAGTGCCCGTGGGCATGTTGCTGCGGAGTAGCTCGGCCCCGTTCAGATACACGATGGCACCGTCGTCGCGAAGGATATCCAGCTTCAGTGCAGCGGTGATGATGTTTGGATTCGGCAGTTGGAACTCGCGGCGGAAGTAGGAAGTGACGTAGCGATTGTTCACATCCGGGCCGTAACCAATGACCTTCGCCTCGTCGCCATCGCCATAGCCAAGCTGCGACGGACCGGAGAGCCATGCGGTATCGTCGAAACCCGAAGCACGCCATGCGGTGCCCTGGTTGGTGCCGTTGTCCAGATACTTCCAGGTGGAACCGGCAGCAACGAGCGTGTCCATCGAGGGAGCCGAGACCGACAGGCTCACCGTCGCGACCGGGGAATCCAGCGAGCCATCATTTACCTTATAGGTAAAAGTGTCCGCACCAGTGTAGCTCACGGCGGGCGCGAAGGTAAGCGCGGGCGCGGTGCCACTGAGGGTTCCGTGCACTGGCTGGGTGAGCACGGTGAAAGTGAGCGGCGAATTCTCCGCATCTGAGCCCAGCAGGGTAACTACCCCCGGCGTGTCTCTTTCCACGGGAATGGAAAGGCTTTGCGCGACGGGCGCATCATTCACCGGCGTGATGGTGATACCTACGGCAGCCGGCGCAGAGGGCTTCCCTCCGTCGCTCGCTGTCCACGTGAAGGAATCGCTACCGTTGGCGTTGGCCAAAGGCGTATAGGTCAGATTCGGAGCAGTGCCTGAAAGGGTTCCCTTCGCAGGCGGCACCGTTATAGCATAGGTGAGTGGCGATGATTCGGGATCACTCGCTGAGAGTGTCACGGCAGCGGTGATATCCTCATCGGTTGTGAGGCTGCCGTTCTGCGCGACAGGCGGGAGATTGAAAGGCGCGACGGCGATGTTGACGGTGGCGGCAGCGGATGTGGCGAGGCCGTCGCTCACAGTGAAAGTGAAACTGTCCGGCCCGGCATATTCGACCGGCGCAGTATATGTCACCGACGGCGGCACGCCGGTGAGTGTGCCGTGCGCGGGAGAATCTATTATGACATAGGTCAGAGCCTGTCCGTCAGCGTCTGTGCCGGCCAGCGTGAGCGGCAACGGGTAACTGGCTTCGATGTTCCCAGTGCCCGGCAGGGCAATAGGAGCATCCTGAACACTGATGACGGAAAGCGTGACTGTCGCCGTGTTTGAATTCCGTCCACCGTCATTCACGCGGAAGGTGAAGGAATCCGCGCCAAAGTAGTTCGCTGCTGGCGTATAAGTCAGGTTCGGTGCCGTGCCCGTGAGTGCTCCGTGCGCCGGCGATGCCTGAACGCTCCAGGTCAGCGGCGCGTTCTCCGGATCACTCGCACTCAGCTCCACAGCAGCGCTGGTGTCTTCATCTAGGAAAAGCGACTGATTGTCGGCCGCAGGCGCGATATTGATCGGTGGCACCGTCACCGTCACCGTGGCTGGCGCTGATGTCAGAACACCGTCACTCAGCGTGAATGTGAAACTGTCCGGCCCCTCGTAGCCGGCCTCCGGCGTGTAGATGACAGTGGGCGGCAACCCACTAAGCGTGCCATGCGCAGGCGGGGTAACCAAACTGTAAGTCAGCGTGTCAGCAGGGAGGGCGTAACGCGCGAACTGCTTTGGTTCACCGCCGACAAAAAGCCGGCCCCTGTCGGGCGTCAGAGCCAGCGCCTCCGCCTGCGTGAATGCTGTAGTGAAGCCGCGCTGCTCCAACACCCCACCGGCACGGCTGACCCGGATGATCTTGCTGCTCTCGTGACTCAGCAGCAGAATTGTGTCCGTAGCGCGATCGAATGCCATGTCGCTGATGTCGGTAGCCACGGCAGCAATGCCCACGCTGGCATTGAGATCACACATCACACTGGAAACGCCCGTGGCCGGATCCATCGTGTAGATTCTCCAGGTTCCCCCTGCGGGCTTTTCGGCAAGGTAATAGAGAAGATTGCGTCCGGCATCGTAACACATGCTTTCAATGCCCAAATTCAGCAGACTGCCGACGACAGTATTCCATGTCGCGTTGCCCGCCGCAGTGCGGTCGAGCGTGGTAGCACCTGGGGCGATGGTGCAAATCGTAATGCGCTGGAAATTGTTCTCCTCAGCGATGGCATAGGTGCTGCCATACATCCACGCGATAGCCTCTGTATCCTGGAACCCGCTCTGCGTGATGGTGCGCAGCCAGGTGCCGTCGGCATTGTATTCGTAGCTGTGGCCAGCACCTGTGGAGACATTCCGGATAAGGAACAGCGTTCCAGTATTCGCATTCCATGTCGCGCCGGAAAGGCCGTCCGTGATCGCCGTAAGATCGCCGCTGTAAAACTGCTGCGCATAGTCCGCAAGCATGCCGTAGTGGCTCTCCACGTCGCTGCCATTCAGCGTGACCGTGACCGGATCCCCGTTCGCTGCAGTAACGCTTTGGGAATTGGCTGCAGGAGCGTCATTCACAGCCGTAACCGTAAGCGAAACAGTGGCCGCCGGTGAATTGTTGGTGCCGTCATTCACCTTAAAGGTGAAACTGTCCGCGCCATTCGTGTTCAGGTTCGGCGTGTAAGTCACTGCCGGTGGCGTGCCGGTGAGCGTGCCTTTCGCAGGCGCCGTGACGATTGAATAAGTAAGCGATGCATTCTCCGGATCGGAGCCGGTCAGAGTTATCCCCGTTGGAGTGTCCTCGTTTAGTGTCACCGCCTGCGCATTCGCCACAGGAATCCCCGCAGGTGGCGCGGTGACTGTGAGATCCATGTCGAAAGAGAGGTCGCTACTGGAGCCGGCGTTCTGGTGCATCTCGACCGCCAGCACGTTTATCCCCTCGGTCAGCAGCGCTGCATTTACCGCGGAGGTCAGCAGGGTGGACTCATCCGCTCCGCCGATGGCGGCTGGTGCAAGAGTTGTATAGGTGATGGTGCCGGTGGGCAGATTCGTTCGGTAGATCTCAGTGCCATTCAGATAGATCACCACTCCGTCATCCCGCCGAATCCGAAGGTTGGCCGTCGTGTAGGCCCCTGCCCCGGTGACCGCGAAGCTTTTCCGAAAATAGGTCGTAATGTATTTAGCTCCCGAGTTCGGGCCGTAGCCCACGACCGTCGCCTCGCCCCCGTCCCCGTAACCCAGTTCTGCGGGACCCTGCGCCCAAGTGCTGTCATTAAAACCCGCCGCCTGCCAAGCCGTGCCTTGATTGGTCCCGGTGTCCAGATACTTCCAGA
>JANOZA010000837.1:0-3798 GCA_031429155.1 Verrucomicrobiota bacterium
TACACGAACACCGGCTCGCCGAAATACGCATACGTATCCACATTATCGCGACGCTTCGGTGTGGCCGTGAGCCCGAGCTGCACGGCGGGCGCGAAGTATTCGAGGATGCTGCGCCAGTTGCTCTCATCGTTCGCGCCACCGCGATGACACTCGTCGATGATGATGAAGTCGAAGAAGTCCGGCGGATACTCGCCGAACCAGGGCGTGTCGCCCGGCCCCGACATAAACGTCTGGAAGATCGTAAAGAACACACTGCCATTCTTCGGCACCTTGCCTTTCTTGCGGATGTCGTCCGGCGAGATACGCACCAGCGCATCCTCGGGAAAAGCCGAGAACGCATTGTAAGCCTGATTCGCCAGAATATTCCGGTCCGCGAGGAAAAGGATGCGTGGCCTGCGTGTCGGTTCCCCCGAGAGATTCCATCGCGAGTGGAACAACTTCCACGCGATTTGAAATGCGATGAACGTCTTCCCGGTCCCCGTCGCCAGCGTCAGCAAAATGCGCGACTTCCCCGCAGCCATCGCCGCCAACACCCGCTCCACCGAAGTATCCTGATAATACCGCCCCGGATGCGACCCGCCCTTATCCTCAAAAGGCACCGCCGCAAACCGGTCGCGCCACGCATTCGACTCCGCAAATGTCAGCGACCACAGCTCATCCGGCGTCGGGAAATCCGGCACGACCCATTCCGCCGGATGCTCCGAGCCCGCGACCGGTGACATATCCACTTCGTAAATCCCCTGCCCGTTCGCCGAGTAGGCAAAGCGCACCGCCAGCTTCCCCGCATAGTTCTTCGCCTGCGCCACGCCTTCCGTCAGCGCCACGTCCCACGCCTTTGCCTCCACCACCGCCAGCTTCGTATTGCGATACTCGAGGATGTAATCCGCCGTCAGCCCCTTCCCCTTTTTGCCGTGCCCCTCGATGCGCCCCGGCGAAATCGCATACTCCCGCCGGATGCGACTGCCCTCCACCACGCCCCAGCCCGCCGCCTTCAGCGCTGGGTCGATGTGCTCGGCTCTCGTTTCGGCTTCGTTCATGGGTAGTGCTCTAAAGTGCTGCAATTCCTTCCATAAAACACTGGAAGCTGCGAGACCGATTGCGACGAGGCTCTAAGTGCTTTGCCATTGTTCGTGCGAGTTCGATTTTTCCAAGGCCGCCTCGGAAATGGCCGGCCCTCTGCAACACCCGCTCCAGCGCTTCCCAGCTTCCACCAGGAACCGCGTCTGGGTCCCGGAAGTTCTCCCGGCTACCGAGGCTTGATGGTACTCCCGGATAAGCGGTGCGGAGCCCCTCCACGTCGCCGAGAAACCAAGCCTCCAATTCCTCCACTGCGATCCGGTTTAGAACAGCGAAGGCACCGTTTTTTGCCCGGCTCTTGGTAATCAGCCCTGCCGCCTTTGCGGCATCCTCCATCTGATGCTTGAGCATTGCGCAATCGCCCCGATCTTCGTCCACGAGCACCACGATCCGCCAGTCATTCGGCAGCCAGGCCGCGTATCCTTTGAGACGCTTCTTCAGATTCGCCAGCAGATCCGCCTTTCCTTGAAAGGCGATGAGCTTCCACGTCGTGCCATCGGTCACGATTTTGGGCAAAAACTCGGCAAAGAATGCTTCTGCGGATGGCTCTTCGAGAAGGAACTCAATATGCATGGCTCAGTGTTTGGAAGGCTTCCGTGAAGGACGGATTTCTGCGCCGCTATTCGTCAGCGGGTCTCCCACCTCGAAGTGTCCTTCCATCCAGAGCTGCCCCAGCAAGGCTCCATGCTCCATGAACTCGTTAATCCCCTTCATCTCGGACGCCCGCCGGGCCTTTGTGAACCCGTCTTCCGTCCGATAGAGCACCCAGATTTCGCGAGGGCGCAACGCATTGACCAAAAAGGGCGAGTGCGTTGTCACCATCAACTGAGAGGCTGCTGAGGCTGCGCGGCACTCTTCCGCCAGCTCCGGCAACAATCGCGGGTGGAGCTGGTTCTCTGGCTCCTCGATGCCGATGAGCTGCGGCGGTTCCGGGTCGTGCAGCATCGTCAGGTAAGCCAGCATCTTCAAAGTTCCATCGGAGGCAAATTTGGCCATCACCGGCTTCTCAAATGGCGCGTCCTTCACTTGCAGCAGCAGGCGCCCGTCCGGCATCACGGAAGCGTCCACCTTCTCCAGCCGGGGCACTCGCTGCGCCAGCTTGTGGAGGATCATATTGAGCCGCTCTTCGTGTCCCTCCTTAAGATACTGCACCACGTTTGGCAGGTTATCTCCGGTGGTGCTGAGCCGTTCTTGCGGTCCCGCTTCAGGCACGCCCCGTGTGCTGTCCGCGCTCAGATAAGAAAGATACCACCCCGTGATGAATCGCCGCAGGGCACCCACGCGCGGGTGTTTCGCCAGTTGCCCTAGCGTATTCACCGCAAGCAGTTCGCGGGAATCCAGCGTTTCCTCCGTTCGCGTATCGTCTTCGTCGGGCATATCTCCGGTCACCACTTCTCCGGTTCCCGGCGTCTCCCTCCCAAAGTCTAGAAAGTTGAACGGGGCCGCGGGATGCTTCCGCTTCCATCTCAGGAACTCACGGGACACAAAAGGCCCCTTCGCATCCTCGCCAATCTCCAGGTGGTAAGTGATGAGCGGCGACGACTTCTTTTCCCGGTATTTCACTTCAAAGGTGATGTTTCCCTCTGCGCCGCGCGTGCGGAGTTCCTTGAAGCGCCCCCGCTTGTCCCAAGCCTTCCGTAGCCCCCCCTGAAAACTCTCTGCTAAAAAAGCAAAGGCATCAAAGACTGTTGATTTGCCACTACCATTAGGCCCCAGAAACACCGTCAGCGGTGTCAAATCGCTGAGCACAATGTCCTTCAGCGCGCGGTAGTTTTGCACTCGCAGGTATTCGATGCGTGGCGGGTCGATGACTCGTGGCTTCATTAAAAAGGGAATAGTTGCGGCGGAGCAGAAAGTAAATCGTCTAAAGTTCTCCGGTGAAGGCTCGGTGCAGCAGCGACTTCTTCGACGCCTCCAGCGCGGCGTGCTCCCGCTCGTAGTGGCGGGCGAGCCTTTGTGCTCATGGCCGGAACCACGGGTCATCTTGAATCGCCTTCAGGCTCTCATCCACGGACAGTGCCTCATAGATCCCCAACCACGCGCCCGTATGCCGCATGTAAGAGAGCGCGAACTTGCCGTCGCCAACATATTCCATCCGCGCAAACTTCTTCTCGAATGTCGGGCTCAGCGCGTTCGGGCCTGGGCTGGCATAGCTGGTGATGAAGTAGAAATAGCCCCGGTTCCACTTTGCGCTGAGGTCCGTAATGTAGTTGCGCTGCGCGTCAGGTTCAGGTGGCAGAACATGCTTGGGTTTCAAGATATTCTCGATCAGATCCAGGGCCTTAGCCGCCAGTTCCGCCTTGATTGAATCAGGCACGGACGGCTTCGGACTCTTTGCTGGACTCAGCATCCAGACTTTTCGCGGTTTTGGCATCGTGTTCAGGTTGTTCGGATGTTTGCGGGCATGGCTCCGAGCTTTCCGACGAAGGCTTGGTGCCGCGGCGACTTTGTCAATGCTTTCAGCGCGGCGGGCTTCCGCTTGGAGGCTCGGGCGAGGCGGTGGGTTTTGGATAAAGATTGCTGCGTAGTCCGGTAGTGGCTTTTGCTCCGATTCATGGGCATCTCCCCCATGCCAGCCCGAGAGTCGGGCTGAGTCACCGGAGTCTCCCCTAAGCCAGCCCGAGAGTCGGGCTGAGTAACCGGAGTCTCCCCTAAGCCAGCCCGAGAGTCGGGCTGAGTTGGGAGGTGCGGCGGGGTGGGAAAGAGTGTGGGGGGCTGTGT